>NZ_JABWEF010000033.1:0-27634 GCF_013369445.1 Duganella sp. BJB1802
TCGGCCAGTTTGAGCAGTTCCGGATCGGGCTTGGCCCGTTTGCTACGCTTTACAACGGTCATCATTTCTCCTTGATGGTGGCAGTGTCCTGCCAAATGACCGTTTACACAAAATTAATTACACCCTCGCTTTCCCAAGGAAAGCATCCACAGGATGTTCCATGCATCCTGCACAAAATAACTATGCCCATTCAGCACTAAAAGGATTTCCGCTTGCTGCAAGACGGTATGAATGGCTTCTTCCTGCTGGTCAGACGGGTATCTATACTTTCGTAAAATTCGCTTCACCATCAAGCGCAGCTTGGCGCGAACGCTCTTGCGCTGCGACCAATCGACGCTAACATTCTGACGAATATTGTTGGTAAAATTATTAGTAATACTCACTACTCGGGTCTTCGTCACCGTAATCCGGTTCTATATTTCCAAAATCAATATCGCATCGACTTGGAATTAACTCTATTTCCACTATTTCCGGGATATCAGTGTCGGGTTCTTCAAATGTCAATAGAATATCAACTTCGACAAACCTTTTCCGGGTAACTGTAGCATCCCCAATTGAAACCATATCACGATCAATGCTATCTTTTGCGGAAAATGAAAAACTACAAGAGGCACTAACTTCCAGATTAATGCTTACTTGGGCTACAAAATATTTATCTCGATAATCAATAGCACTTAATTCTGGATTTCCATTAAAGCCAGAGAATGTCGCGCTTACTAACTCAACATCTTGAAATTCCGGTTCATAGTAGTAGGCAGCGCTGGCTTCAGGGATCCAGTCTATAGACCAAATATCCTCAGCAATTGCAGATTCTATACGATCAACCAAATCTGGATAATCGCCATTGATTATTTTTCCTTCAATTTTTCTGCACAGTTCGGCTCGATGAACATTTCTATCTTGAATAACAGTCAGCGCATCACCTAAATCATCAATCGCAAATAAATAAGAAGATTCTTCGCAAAATCTTTTGCAACCTTTATCCTTTGTTACGAACAAGATAGCAGTTCGTTCCTTTTTTGCCCATGCTTGTAATGAAAGCAAGGTGATAGCATCTGGGAACTCTGATTTTTTCTCTACTATTACTTCAAACGGCGGTTGTACATTAAAATAGTGTTTAAGAAGATCGGAAACATCAAGCGTTGATTTAGCCTCAATCAGATGAGCGCCGCATCGCATCACAAAATCCTTCATTCTCTTAGAGGCAACGGCCTTGCCGGATTCCTTGCAGAGAAGCTCATCCACAATTGCATTTTGTTTCCCCGCGTGGTCATGCCAATATTTTCCAATGCTCCGAAGTGCGCTTGTTAACTTCGTTTTTGCCTCATCAGAATGTTTTGTGATATGCCCAAAAATTTCGCCAAGCGTTACTTCAGAGAAGACAAGTCGAAATTTGTTGCCTTTGAACTGTTCCAGGCGTTTCAAATTGCCATTTTCGAGGCGATAACCTGCCTCCGTAAAAATGCATGTATCTACGGAGATAGCTCCGATGGTCCCGTCTAAAACTTTCTCCTTTGCAATTTTAATTCTATTGGCAGCGTCATCTGCCTTCGGTTTTGCAATTTCGGTTTGTCTATTCATATGGAACCTCATCCCATCTAATTAGGTTAAAAATTTCCCCTTCCAGAGAGAGAGCCTGCTGAATGGAAATCAAGCCGGGAAATAAGGTGCTGTCTGGATGTGAAAAGTATTAATGTCGGACTACTTTGCTCGGTAGCCCCTTTTTTGCACGGAGTTTGTCAGCCGCCGTTAAGCCATGCAGCAAGTTGCAAAATACCATTGCAACATATTATGGCCCACAACGGAAGCTACAGTGAGTGAAAATTAGCAATAGCAAGTTATTTGCAGCTTCCTTTCTTGAAGAAAGTAGCGGCCTAGCGATACGGGTGTCCAGCTGCGGGGGGATATGCAGCGGGCGCAGGTGCGATCAATGTAGAAGGTATGCGCCTGCTATCCACTGTATCAACCGAAGATGCCTTCGGGGCCTGATGATGCCGTTCTGGTAGTGTCACTTCATGCGAAGGTGTTGCAGTAGCGATGCACTGTCGTTCGATCAATCCCAAACTGGCGCGCCAGTTCACTGCGATTTTCGTTAGCCGCATAGCGCCGGCGTAAATCCGCCTGCTGCGCGTCAGTCAGTTTGGGTTTGCGCCCCTGATACTTTCCTTCAGTGCGCGCCCGTGCGATGCCTTCGATCTGTCGTTCTTTGCGTATGCCATGCTCAAATTCAGCGAATGCCGCGAACATGGTCAGCGCTAGCTTGCCTGCGGGTGTGTCCGTATCAAACCCTTGCTTGAGGATGACTAACCGGATTCCGCGCTCCGACAGCAGGTTTACCTGCGTCAGCACATCAACGGTACTGCGGCCGAGTCGATCAAGGGCATACACCACGAGCGTGTCGCCATCGCGTACATACGCCAGGCACGCCGACCAACCTGTGCGGCTGGTCGCGGCGGTCGTGCCGCTTACAGCATCGTCCACGAATTCCCTGTCGACTTGCCAACCGCTGGCCGCAATCGCCTGGCGCTGATTCTGCACCGTTTGTTCGTTTGTGGAAACTCTAAGATATGTAATGACACTCATGCGGACGTATCTCCCGTGCATTGTTGTATTTAAGTTCATTCTCTATTTTGCAACATAAGCGTCAATTTCCCAACAGAATGCGCAACGGTTTCACAGCAGGTTTGGGTTGTGGCGTATGGGTAAACGCTATTGCCACAGTAGCCCAGACAAGGCCCTGCTCAAGTGATTGTCAGAAATATTTCCTAAAGG
Organism: Duganella sp. BJB1802; assembly: GCF_013369445.1. Lineage (NCBI taxonomy): Bacteria > Pseudomonadati > Pseudomonadota > Betaproteobacteria > Burkholderiales > Oxalobacteraceae > Duganella > Duganella sp. BJB1802. Next base: position 2,773 of record NZ_JABWEF010000033.1, read on the forward strand.
CCTTGAAATTCCGATAAGTGGCGTAAAATTGAAGAAAAATCCTGTGGAGAAAAATGTCATGGCCTTACACAACCTCTTTATTAGCCATAGCTGGGGCTACAGCGACGCCTACGAAAAGGTGATTAGTTTGCTGAATAGTCAAACATCTCCAAGTGGCTTCAACTATAAAAATTACAGTGTCCCGAAGGACGACCCGATCCACAATGCCCCTTCAGACACAGCACTTCGCGCGGCGATCGAAGCCCAAATGAGGTCGTGTTCCTGCGTCGTAATTTTGGCGGGTGTATACGCGACGCATAGTAAATGGATCAATATTGAAATTGAAATGGCGAAAAAGCTTGGGAAGCGCATCATTGCGATTGAACCTTGGGCGTCCGAACGGACTTCAGCAGTAGTAAAGGATGCGGCCCATAAGGTAGTGAAGTGGAATGGCTCCAGCATCGTCGGTGCCATCACAGCATAAAACAGAAACTTAATCGCTTAAACTCTTAGGACATCTAATGCGGAAAGCTTTGATTGTCGGAATCGACCACTACTCAAACATCTCCGGCTTGCACGGGTGCGTAAATGATGCGTATTCGGTAAAAAGTGTTTTGGATCGGAATAGTGATGGTAGTATCAATTTTGGCGTCAAGCTCCTGACAGGAACAGGTCCATCTGATTGTGTATCGCGATCAGACCTGAAGGAAAGTATTCGCGATTTATTTGCTGGTGACACTACTGATACGGCATTGTTCTATTTTGCAGGGCACGGCCATCTTGAAACAACCGGCGGTTATTTACTTGCGTCAGACTGTAAAACTGGCGACGACGGGGTACCTTTAAGTGAAGTGCTGATCTTGGCGAATAGTTCCAAGGCAAAGAATAAGATAATTGTGCTCGATAGCTGTCATTCGGGAATAGCCGGAGCCAATGCAATTGCACCACAGAGTGCCGAAATTTCTGATGGCATTACAATTCTTACCGCATCCACTGCTGAGCAATACGCAACAGAAGAAAATGGAGCTGGGGTATTTACTACACTTTTTGTTGATGCACTGAATGGTAGTGCTGCGAATTTAGTCGGTGAGGTGACTCCGGGCAGCATATATGCCCATATAGATCAATCGCTTGGTCCGTGGGAGCAACGGCCAGTGTTTAAAACTAATGTGAAGGGTTTCGTTTCATTGCGAAAAGTTCAACCACCACTTGCCTTGAACGACTTACAGCGCATTGCCGAGTTCTTCCCGACGCCAGGCTTTGAATTCGCACTTGACCCATCTTTCGAACCGGAAAGCACAAGCCCGATTGCCGAGAATATGCAAAAATTCGCGATCCTTCAAAGGTTTAATCGCGTAAATCTTGTTGTGCCAGTAGATGCCCCACACATGTATCACGCGGCAATGGGGAGCAAGGCGTGCCGTCTCACAGTTCTTGGTGAACATTATCGTAAACTGGTGCAGCATGGTCGTATTTAGGCACAAACTTGCGAAATATGGTCCTGTTCCACTAATAGGTCTGTGACCATGTACGAACATAGTCAGTGAAATTGAAAATTAAAATAGAAAAGGATAATTTCATAAAATGGCAACCAAACCACCGGCAAGACCAAATTCAGTCATTAAGTCGGGCATCGTGAAGAAAGATGGAAGTCTTGCTGGTTCGCCCTTGACGCGAGCAAAAGCAGGAATTCCATCATCCACAATGACGCCAATTCCCGTTAAGAAGGATACTTCGGGTGGAAAAAGCAATAAATGAGTAATAATCCTCAGACTGAAAATGATGCCGCTCAAGTTAATGTTATGAATCAAGAGTATGTCCCGAGTGAAGAAGCAACTAAGATATTTGCTACTTACAAAGCTGAGGCGGAAAAACGGCAACTATCAAGTTCGGAGAACTATGATAAATCCATTTTAACTTATTCCAGCGGTGGATTGGCTGTATCGTTGACTTTTCTGAAGGACTTTATTCCAATCAAGCAAGCGTCTGGAGCATTCTTGTTGTATGGCTCGTGGTTGTTCTTTGTGATTGCGACTGGCGTTACAATTACCTCATTTTTAGTTAGTTATAAAGCACAAGAAAACTCACTACTTTTTGCACAAAAATACTATCTGGAAGGAAACGAAGAGTATTTTAACAAGAAGTCTTGGAGCGACCATGTGACAAAATGGTTTAACATTATTTCAGGTATTACATTTGTTCTTGCTCTGATTTTTACTTCTATTTTTGTTTCAATAAACCTTGATAAGGCTGGCACTATGACTGAGAAAACTACAATTACTCGGGGTATCGCACAAGACGGAATAGGTAGCCCGATGATGACAAAAATTCAAGGCTCGAACGATACTTTGCAGCGAGGAGTGCCAACGCCAGCAATGCAGAAAATTATCCCGCCATCAGCACCGACGCCAGCACCTGTTACAAATAGCACGCCGACGCAGCGTTGAAATGCGCAGAGCAGAGAGATAAACAATGCAAATCAAATCCGTGTTGCGTGCAGTAAAAATGAAAGACATTTCTGCTGGCGAGCTATTCTTATTTCAATGGAACAGCGGAAAATGTTTTGGTATCAAAGTGAGTGCCGATGAGTCTCATTCACGGTCTGCTGTGCTGACGCTGGGTCCAGATTTTCCTGGGATGAATAAGATGCCCATGATTATGGAGGATCGTCATATAAGTGTTCCGGTTTTGAGTTTTGGAACTGAATATACTTTGACCACATCAGTTAATCCGGATGACTGGAGTATTGATTATTCCTTTAATAAAGGTGGTGGTGCTGTGGTTGATGGTGCGAAGGTTTTGTTCTGTGCTGCTGGTACCGATACTCAGCTTTTTATTGATCTGGAAAATGCTGTAATTTGCCAGGAAAGCCCAGCTGATCGTATCGCATTTACGAAGGCATGGAAAATAGAAATCGGCGAAGGCGAAGAAAAACGAACGGTTGTTCAAGGTGAATGGGCGTAATGCGTTGATTACTTTTTTGGGATAGTTGGTTGCGATGCGATGGGTAGTCGAACGAACGACAGTCGGCTGTGTTTCTACTATCAATTGTGTACTTACTTCCTGATTGCGAAATTCCCATTCATCAGGTGTACAGCATAAAAAGCGTGCAGCCTACCCCAGCATTGAAATACGCGCAGCAGAAAATTCAGGGAAAACAATAGGGCGGATATGGGAATAGCTGGCGGCGCGTGACATCACGGTGGTGGCTGGATGCCTTCAAGATCAACAAGGCGACCGATTGCTTGGCGACCTTCAGAAAGTGCGTGTTGAGCCACCGCCAATACCTGAATATTCAGTAGCAATTGTTTATTCATTTCATCGTGGTCGGATACTCGATCTTCGATCTGCTTGAGCAGTGCTATCGTCGAGGTCACTCGCCCTTGGGCAGCAGCAAGATGCACGGCAACATCGTTGGGGAGCACCGCCAAGCTTGCCAACTCTGCGGGAGTAAGAGACTTAAATTCCCGCAGTGTTTGCTGTGCAAACTGAATGGTCGTTAGCACGCGGGTTGGCGTCATATCGAAGGGTAACTTCCTTCCAGCCAACATGGCCAGCATTTTCAGTGCACTTTCGCAATACGCGTCGTTGTGGACAACTTGAAAGTATACATTTGCCGCAGTAAGCCGTGCCGCAGTGAACGATTCGCGACGCTTTTGTCGATTCTGCTCTGTAGCCAACCAAATGGCTGCTCCAAACGCACCGATAGAACCAACGCTACCAAACCAAGTAGCCCAGTCGCCGCTTGCCGGGGGTGTCCAATGGTGTGCAGTAAAGAGCTTCAACGCCAGGTAATGGAGAATCAGCAGCCCGCACACTGCAAAAAAGGCCCAGCATAGGCCGACAAGAACCTTTAGTCTGAAGACAATGTTTTCCATAGGGGAATCGTATCACCTACCGGCGCTCAAAAGTGATGCCTGAAATTCCCACTCATCAGGTGTACTCCGCAAAAGGCGGGCAACTTGCTCATGTGCTGAAATACGCGCAGCAGGAAATTCAGGGCCGCGTATAGGTTTGTGGTGCTGTATAAAAACACAGTGCTCGGCAACTGCTGAGGTATAATGGTCTTGTTTGGCAGTGCTTTTTCAACTTTGTTGTCTCAACCTTATAGAAGGGGAACGCAGATGAAAGAACCAGGACTGGATAATCGTCACCGTGACAAAGATGGAACGATTCAGCAGAAGCGCAGCGACACACTGAACAAGAATTTGTCACAGCCAATCCCCGGATTCGGGCCGAACACGACGCTGAAGACGATGCGGGACAAGACGGGGCAGGTGAGTGAAAAGGATGTGCGCCAAGCAGCCAAGAAAATGGACAAGTAGTATTGTTGAAGTCCTTACAGCGGTGCGTGCGCCGCTGTAAGGCTTGCCGCGCAGTGTGTAAGTTCATTTGCGTATGTAATTGATTGCATTGAAAAATGGGAATTTATTTCTCATTGGAAATTTCACTTCATGTTGCACGAAAGTTGCGCAGCGGTTTCTTGCATTTTATAAGCTTTTGATTTTAAAGAACTTTGTTTGCATGTCGCTATTGAGTGGGAATAATGTCCCCGCGGTAGCGCATTGCCAGTAATTGAACAACCCCTGCTGTTTAGGGGTTGTTCCACATTTAGAAGGTCATCGCCATGTTGAATAACCTGCTCGAAGAAATGCTGTTCTGTGAGTTCATGCTCGTGTGCGAATCCTATGACTGCCGCGCTTTTTTTGAATTCGAAGAAGTCGCCAATGATCCGATGGAAGAGTGGGCAGTGAGGGCAGCGGTCGCGGCGAGGGCGTGCGGTTGGACGATCGGCCGCACGGGGCTCGTCAAGTGTGCAAAATGCGCCGCGCGCAGAGATTGATTTTGCCGAAGTTTTGAGAAGTCGCCACCGATCTGAAGCTGATCTACAGCGCGACCACCGCCGGCGACGGCTGAACCGAGGCGGTGCTATTCGATGAAATAGCTGGCCTGGCTGGCAATCAACTTTGCACCGCAAGCCGTAGTGTCTCCGTCCCTTGCGGTCGGCTTCCCGTCGGTGATGTAGGTTTCACTGCCGCTGTTAATCGCGGTTTCGCTCGGATGCAATGGGCAGCTGACCGTGTCGCCCAGGCGAGCCACACCCTTGCCATCGACGATGAACTCGGTACTGCCGGTCTTGACAACACCACCATGCGAGGTTTGGTCACCAATACGTATTACAGGACGACTCATAATTTTTCCTTCTGTATTCCACTAAGCATCGCACATTTCGCAAGACAAAAGAAGAGCCGCACCTGCTTGCAGGACGGATGACGAGAGCTTCATGGAGGCTTTGCTTTGCCGCTTACTTTTTAGCCACCAGCTTCATGCAGGCTTGCACCGCCTTTTTTGCTTCCACTGAAGGTAGCGCTGCAACTGCCTCATCGAACTGCTTGCGCACTGGCACCTTAGTGCTGAAGTTGGCGAACATGCTCAAATCACCGCCCATTTCAGGATCGAAGAATGTCGCGCAAGCTGGCAGGTCCATGATTGCGGCGCATCCGGAAATGGCGGCAATCTCACCCATAATGGCCGGATCGATGCGCTGCTGAGGCTTAGGCTTTCCTAACCAGTCCTTACCCCATACCTTCGCATAGCGCAGTCTCAACCCATCGGCCACTTTTGTAGTGTCTTCATAGACGGACTTTTCAGGAATAGGGCAACGCAGGCCTAGCGGCGCATATGCTTCGCCGGCAGTAGCGCTGGTTGCTGCGCACGACATCGCGAGAAGCAGTCCTGCTGTGAATACCAATTTTGAATAGCTCATGATTTATTCCTTATACCAGATGCCTGTTACTTTGAAGCTTGCGCCGTACTTATCGTTTACCGGCGAAACCAGCTTAACCGGATCTGTGCGGTAGCAGGGATTATTCCCGTTAAAGTCACTGACGTATCCGCCGGTGTGTTTGATTTCGATGTGCCCAGAAATGACTCCACCAGAGTATGACTGTTTTTCGACAGGATTATATATAAGCACCGAACCTATGGGCGCAGTTTTGATGTTGGTACCTGGCTCTGTTACCAGCAGGTTTTTAAACCCAGCCTTCTCTAAAATCGGACCAAAATCCTTGGCGTGTTCGACTCCCGGGTAAGTCGGGAAGTAACCTGCGGCCAACAAAGCTCCCTTGACGTACTTCAAGCACTTACCCTTCGATTTCGCGAATTTGTGGTTCATTGCATGAGTAATTGCTGCAGTAATTCTATCGGAGACCTGAGTTTTTGCGACACGCGCTTCTGGATGCGTTGTGTCGGCGCTGCGCTGTTCCTTGACCACCGGCTTAGTGGCAGCCGGGGTAGCTGACGTTGTTGGCGCGGTGGTTTGCGCCGGCTTGTCTTTTGCTTCCGCTCCATCTGCATGAGAGCCTGTCGCGGCTCCGTGCCCAGCCGTACCATTGGCATCTGTCGCCGGCGGGTTAGCCGGACGTGTTGTCGCAGGCGTAGCTGTGGAAGCAGACGCATGCGCTGGTGCCGTAGCTGCTGGCTTGGTCGCCGCCGGCGCCGGATTTCCTTCACCCGCTGGCACCTTCAACATCTGGTCTGGATAAAGCAGATAAGGTTTGTCGATGTTGTTCAGCTTGGCGAGTTCCAGATAGGTCGTGCCATGGGCGCGCGCAATATTGGACAGCGTCTCACCTTTCTTGACCTTGTGCATGCCTGGCGTCTTGACTGCCGGCGGCGCCTTGTCCACGTGGGCGTGCGTCTTGACCGCCACGCGCTCTTTTGGCGCGACAATGGTCCAAGCCGAGCTCAGCTTATCAATAGCGAGTTGGCCGAGTTCTTTGAACTCGTTGCTCGCCTTTTGAATATGAATCGTCAGCGCGCCAAAGTTGGGCGAAGCCATAAAAGTCGGCAACATGCCGTGCTCATTGGTCTTCATCAGCGCCTCCTTGCCGTTTTGAACGACCTTGATCGTGGCATCTGGAATCGGTGCGCCAGCAGCATCGACGATGCTCAGCGCATGACCGACATCCAGCGCCTTTTCAAAGGCGTCCGCGATCTTTGCGAACTTGCCTGTAGCAAGCGCTTCACCACCGTAATCCTGCGTTGGACCATCGTGGTGGTACTTGTAGACCCACACATCAGGCTTGCCCCGCTTTTTGGCCAGCTTTTCATTCACCAGGAAATACGCGAACAACGCCTTCGCATTCGCGTCTACGTCGAAGCGATTGCTCTTGTCCAGGCCATAGGCCTCGCCGGTGTCGTCGATAAATTGGCCCAAACCACTCGCCGAAGTGGTGCCGGCTGCGGCATCGGGATTGAATCCCGATTCAATCTTTGCCATCGCCAGCAGCATGGCAACACGCCGTACATTCATGCCGCCAGCCTTGCCGGTGGCAATCAACTTGTCGATGACTTGTTTCTGCACTTCCAACGACGCATCACCCCAGATACGAGACCTGCCCGCAAGACGTCCTGGCCGTTGGTCGACCGGTTCCTTGTAGTGAGAATGTTTGACGATTTTTTCGTCTTTATAGGCAGCGCCGCGCTTTGGCGTATAGAAGACGTTATAGTCAATGGCCATCTTGCACCGGTTCTTTGCGAACAGAATTCAAGCCGCCCTGACCAATGATCTTGGCCTTTTTGCTTTCCGTGGCTTTCAGCGTAGCGTCGATTGCCGGATTTTTCTTTGCATCCAGGCTGGAACCGAGCCGGCTGCCATCCCAGCTATACAGTTCGTGCCACTCGCAACGGGAGCAGTTGCCGCCGTTGTTCACGGTGGCTACGATGAATTTTTCCTTGGCCTCGGTCTCGACGCATGTTACTTCGCCGACCTTCTCGGCCACGATCGGATAGGAATCGCCCATTTCGATGGGCGCGGGCTTGAACGCTTGGCCACCGAGTTCGCGTCCGCTGGCCTTGTCGCTGATGATAAGGCGCAGGCTGGTGCAGGACAGGCCAGGATAACCATCTTCCTTGTAGCAGGCGCCTTTCAGTTCAATCTTACGGTCGGCACATTGCAATGCCGCGCTGCGCTGAAGCAGTGCTGGTTTGTCTGCGGCCAGCGCGGAATGCGCCAGGGTGACGGACAGTGCGAATCCAACGAGTAGTGTGCTTTTTTTCATAATCAAGTTTCGTAAGTAGTAGGAGTTGAAGGTGAGTGATTGCCATCATGACGCATATCCGACGGCGGGCCATCCAGTTCGAGCGGCTCATCTTCATGCATCGACAGCAGGTGCGTGTCCTCATCAACGCCGAAACAGTCGTTCTTGGCGGCGGCTTCAGCCACCCTGGCGATATCGCGCACGCGTTTGAACGCAGCCTCTTCAAAGAGCGCCGTCACGTCGCGCGGCATGTCGTCGTTGCCACGCCAGCCTTTGCTGACCATGGCCACCAGCCTGGCGGCGGAAGCGTTGACCTTTTTCTCGACGAGGTTGTCAGCCTCATGTTGCAGGACGGCGTACACCTTCTCCTTACCGAGATCGGTGACCGCGCCTTTTGTGCTGTTGGCGTTCTTCAGAATGTGCACGATGCTTTCCACCGGCAGATGGAGCTTCCTGCTCAAGAACGACATCGCTTCGGTGCGTATATTGATTTCGCCATCAGGCATGAACAGGCTCTTGGCCAGGTCCACAGGCATTTCCGTTTTTGTCGCCAGGATGCCAACGCCTACCGGCAGTTTCACATGCTCGGCCAGCTCGTGATCGTCCTCGTCTTCGTCCATATATGGATCATGTTTGACGTCCTCTATGAACTGCCACTTGCCATCGTTGCGGTCGATCTCGACGTGCAGTTCTTCCATATCTTCGGTGAAGACGCGCTCGGTCTTGCCGTCCGCATCCAGCTTGCCGGCCTTGAGGACGGAACCGTCCTTGGCCACAATCTTGTACGCGTAGTTGGCGGCAACGCCATCCACCATATGCAGCGCATCGGCCAGCACCACTTGCTGGCTGAATTTACCCACGTTCATCTTGCCCCAGAACTCGGTCACGGGCGCGGCGGGCACCGAGCCTTTGTTGACCACTTGCTTGGCGCCCAGCTTGATCGTGCCGGCAATATCGTGGGTCTCGTTGGCGCCCTTGATCAGGATCTCGCCTTTTTCGGTCAGCACGATGCTGCCGCCCTTGGTCTTGAGCACGATGTCGCCGCTCTTGGCTTCGAAGACCATGCCTGTTTGCGATATGGTTTCGCTCTTGCCGTCTTGTACGTGCAAGTAGTGGTTGCCGTGGCTGATGGCCGTGACCATGCCGCCGCGTTCAACGTGCTGCTGAATGCCCTTGGCCGAGCTGAACGACATCGATTCGCCCGAGGTCATATCGACATTGCCAGCCGCGTAGCAGCCCAGGTCTTCCCCCGCGGCGTGAACGATGCTCTTCGGCGTGCTGGCAGCGATACCCTCCGGCGCCGAAATGAAGACCAACGGTTTGGTCAACGACCAACTGTTTTCGCTCAGCAGCTTTTGGTTCTTCAGGCCGCGGTGCGAATTCTTGATTTCTCCGCGCTGTTCCGTCGCCATCTCGGCGGCCTGGCTGCGCATTTCCGCGCTGTCGAGCACGGCGCGCAGGGTATCGGCGCCCTCGGTATTGTCTTGTTGGGTCGTGCCCTGGTCTTGCACCGGCTGAGCCCAGGCGGTCACCAGGATGCCCTTGGCCGCGCGCAAGGAGCCCCAACCGTCGGTGCGCAGTTCATAACCTTCACCGCGATGATCCTGGCGGCCGGACGTGTCGAGCACGCGTGTCAGGTAGCCAAGGCTGAGCTGGCTGCGGTAATGGTCCGACGACAGCACGGCCTGAATCTGGCCTGCCGTGTCGTCCATCAGCAAATGGTTATTGCGACCACCGGCACCGCCAGCGCCTTTGAGCTCGCTACTGCGAATACCGGACAGCGCATGTTGGCGCGGCAGTTCCCACGGCGCCATATTCTCACCGTTATAGACACGGCCCGTGATGATCGGACGGTCTGGATTGGAGTCTAGCCATTGCACAATGACTTCTTGGCCAATACGCGGCAAGGAAATGGCGCCGAAGTTGCCGCCAGCCCAGTTCGATGCCACGCGCACCCAGGCGGAGCTCTGCTCGTCGTGCAAGCCTACGCGGTCCCAATGGAACTGTACGCGCACGCGGCCATGTTCATCGCTATGGATTTCCTGTCCCGATGGACCCGCCACAACAGCGGTCTGCGGGCCGTGGATCTTGGTCTCAACGCTGTTGAAACCGCGCCCCGGACGCCAGTGCACGTTCTTGCGAATGCAGGTCAGCTTGTTGCTGTAGTCGCACGCGGCATCACCCAGTTGCAGGTAGTTGTTGGTGGCCGAATGGTGCACGCTGACCAGCACATATTCTTGCTTGTCCTGCGAACCTTCATGGAAATGGTCGGTCAGGCGGAACCAGCGGCCCGGCATGGCGAAGCGGCAGTTGCCTCCGGCTTCGATATGCTTGCCACGGCTTTCGATTTCTTCCATGCGTAGCAGGGCCAGCGCTTCGGCATCCTTGCGGCCTTTGACGCCGTAGGCGCCGGCATACTCATACCTTTCCGTCGTCAGCACATCACCTTGCTGATTCAGCGTCGGCAAGTCAACGTTGTTAGGCAGGGGATGTTTGAAGTCAAACGCAGAAATGGCCACTTTGCTCGCTACGATGGAGCGCACAGGCGACCAGTCGCCGATTGCATCTTCCTCGATGGCGCCGGCATGGCGCTGGAAACGGATCTCCGGACCGTCGCCGTCGATCGGCGCGGCCTGGGTGGAGTCGTCGGCCAGAATCAGCTTGTGGCCTTTCTCGCTATGCTCGTACCAGTAGTGCCAGCCGGCGGCTTCCCAGCGGCGGTGCAGGTAGTTGTGGTCGGTTTCGTCGAACTGGCAAGCCATGGTCACCGGTTCGTCGGCGCCCATCACCTGGCAATCCCAGTCGGGATGCGTGCCGTAATCGGAAAACACGTCTGCCGACTGGTCGCGCAGGCTCTTGCCGTGGAACAGGTAATTGTCCTTGCGCAGCTTCAGATAGGCCAGCCAAGGGCGCAGTACCATGGAATAGAAGGCTACGCTGCCGTCGGTTTTCACCAAGCGGAACTCGAACACATAGCCGTTGAAGAAACGCATGCTGCCGTCGCCGCGCACCAGCGAAATGGTCACCATCTTGCCTTGTACGTCCTTGAGCGCGAGGCTGGCGTCATCGGCCAGCACTTCCACCGTATATTCAAAGTCGCGCGACAAGCCCTCACTTGCTTCCAGGCGGTTCGCCAGCAGCGTGGCATGGGGACCATCGTCGTGCGGGAACGATAGGCGCAGAATGCGGTTGTTTTGCCGGCCGTGCGCGAACGCGGAAATCATTTCTGACAAGCTACTCATACAGCTTTCTCTACTCAGCCATGGCTGGGGCAGCAATGGCTTGCGTTAATAGGTTTATCAAATTGTGTGCCGCCTGCTTGGCAGCGCGCTGAACGAAGGTAGCGAGGAATATCCGCGTGCAGCGAAGGAAATATCGTGTTTTCAACAATTCGATCGCTGCGGCAACGCCACGCCGGAGCGGGGCGCCGCCAACGAGAGCATGAACTAGTTGAAATATTGGAAAAATTTCTTGGCGGCAGTATAGCATCGGCATTTTTTTGATGCTGCACGATTGATAACTATTCTTTGTCGCCAGATATAACAGCAAACGAGAAGCAATCTGGCAATGTGCGTGCGTCGCCTGCACCGGGGCCAGTCCGTGTGGCCGCAGCCGGGGACAGCTATTTTTTCTTTTCGAGGAGCCTTCGTAGCGCACATTGAACAGGGTGCCCCACCATGGATACGATCCCAAACTTGTAACTCATAAATACTATGCGATAATTTCCGTACGGATACAAAAAGGCGGCGCCAGGGCGGATGATGAAAAATCAAAATTTAACAAAATTCGACGCATCTGCGCTTGCGTTGCCGGCGCTCGCACTGTGCACGGCAGCCCTGCTGAGCGCGTGCGGCGGGGGCGGCGCCGACAACGCCGCTGAAGCGCCTCTGGTGCTGCACGCAGCGCCGCTCGCAACCGGATCGACCACGCTGGTGCTCGATCCCGGCACGCTGCCGGCCGAAGATGCCCAGCGCATGGCGCTGCCGTCGTTCCACATGGCGCCGGTCGAACTGGAGGCGCCGGACGAGCATGCCGACAGCGCCGCCGCGCCGGTGCACGCGCAGGCGGTCCCGGCTGAATTCCGGCACCTTTCGACGCGCCGCCTGACCATGCAGGCGCTGCACGGCCGTCACCCACAAGCCATGCGCAGCCTGAGCCCGGAAGCGGCCGCCACGCCGGCGGCCTCCGGCGGCGTGGTGGCGACCTACACTCCGGCACAGATCCGCGCCGCCTATGGCTTGCCGGCGCTGCCGGCGGCCGGCGGCGCGTTGACGGCGGCCCAGGCGGCCCAACTGGGCGCCGGCCAGACCATCTACATCCTCGACGCCCAGCATGACCCGAACGTGGCCGCCGAACTGGCCGCGTTCAACACCAAATTCGGCCTGCCGGCCTGCACCACCAGGACCATCGCTCCCACGGCCAGCCTGCCGCTGGCCGCCGCCTCCACCAGCGGCTGCGAACTGGCCGTGGTGTACAGCACCGCCAGGGGTGCCATGACCGCGACCCAGCCTGCGTACGACGCCGGCTGGGCCAGCGAGATCACCCTCGACGTGCAGTGGGCGCACGCCACCGCGCCACTGGCGCGCATCGTGCTGATCGAAACCGCCGATGCCAGCTACGACAATCTGCTGGGCGGCGCCAAGCTGGCCAACGCGATGGGGCCGGGCATCGTCTCGATGAGTTTTGGCGGCCCTGAAAGCAGCGGCACCGTTTCCTCCGACAGCGTATTCGCCGCCACCGGCATGACCTATCTGGCCGCCACCGGCGACTCCGGCGCAGGCGTGTCGTGGCCGGCGGTCGCGCCGCACGTGCTGGCGGTCGGCGGCACCACGCTCAGCTACGGTGGCAGCGGACTGCGTTCCGAAGTGGCCTGGTCCGGCACCGGCGGCGGCGTCAGCGCGTACACGCCCGCGCCGAGCTACCAGACCAGCGCAGTGCCCGGCATGGGCACGCCCGCGCGCCGCACGGTGGCCGATGTCGCCTTCAATGCCGACCCGTCGTCCGGCCAGTACGTGGCGATGATCGCGCCCGGCAGCAGCACGGTGCGCTGGGGCAGCGTGGGCGGCACCAGCCTGTCGACGCCGCAGTGGGCCGGCCTGATCGCGGTGGCCAACGCCACCCGCGCGCTGAACGGCAAGGCGGCCATGGGCGCGCCGCACGCGGCCCTGTACGGTGGGATCGCCAGCGTGCCGGGCACCTACGCCTCGGCCTTCGCCGATATCGCCGCCGGCAGCGACGGCAGCTGCGCCGCTTGCACCGCCAAGACCGGCTACGACCAGTTGACCGGCCTGGGCACGCCGAACGTGTCCAGCCTGTTGTCGACGCTGTCGGGCCTGACCATTGCCGCCGCGCCGCAGGTGGGCTCGGCCAGCATCAAGGGCACGGTCGGCACAGCGTTGACGTTCACGGTTTCCACCGTCGCGGCCAATGCGGTCAGCTATACACTGACCGGGGCGCCGTCCGGCATGAGCATCGCCAGCGCCGGCGTGGTCAGCTGGGCGGCGCCGGTGGCCGGGACGTACGCTGTCACCGTGACCGCCAAGGACAGCAAGACCGGCCTGAGCGGGCAGGGCGTGTACACCATCGTCATCGCGCCGTTGTCGGCGCCGGTGCTGACCGCGGGCACCATCAGCGGCAAGGTGGGCGTGGCGTTGTCGTTCTCGGCGGCGGCCAGCAATGCCAATCCGGTCACCTACGCGCTGAGCGGCGCGCCGTCCGGCATGACGATCAGCACCACGGGCATGGTCAGCTGGGCCAAGCCGGTGGCCGGCGTCTACACCGTCAGCGTCACCGCCAAGGACAGCAAGACCGGCTTGAGCGGCCAGGCCCAGTACACGGTGCAAATCACCAACGGCGGCCCGGTGATCGCGGCCGCGGCCATGACGGGCGTGGCGGGCAAGCCGATGACGGGCTTGATCACCATCGTGGACACTGGCGCCAGTTCGGTGTCGATCACGATCTCCGGGGTGCCGCTGGGCATGATGTTCCAGTCCAGCGGTCTGAGCGTCATGCCGTATTGGAACGCACCGGTGGCCGGCAGCTATCAATTAAAGGTGGTGGTGACCGATAATGCTGGAGGCAGCGCCCAGCTGACGGTCCCGGTGACGGTGACTGCGCGCTGATTGAAATTTAAGACCACAAAACATCTAGACTGATGGTATTTCTAATGGTATCCGCAGCAAGGGGCCGGGAAGTATCCCCGTTAAATTAATGACTTAGCACTCTCATTGATATTCGAGTGGGAGTAAGCAGCCGGCTCAAATTAGCTGAGGTTACTTGAAAGACGAATGGTCAAGGATGATCGAAACAGATCATCCTTGGCCATTTTACTTGGAAGCGATTTTTTACCCGCCCGCGTGGTCGTTGCCCCCGTGCGCGGCGATGAACATGGCGACGGCCGACCGGCAATAGGATTCGATTTCGTTGTCGTTCTCTGCTATCGCCTCGTCAAAGCGAGCGACGATCAGGAGATCGCATCCTTTTAAAAGCGCGGCAAACAAGCGGGCGGACTGGCGGGGATCGGGCACGTTCAGAACCTCCTTCGCGTGTAACCGACGCAACAGGGCCTCGATCTGGGCGATGACATGGGCGGGACCTGCTTCGTATTGGAGCCTGCTTAACGACTCCTGATTCGTCTTGTCGGCCAGGATCATGGCTTCGACGCGGCGGACATCCGGGTTCAGGAACGTGCGCAGCAGGGATGACCCCACCGCCATGAGCTGATCCGCGGCCGAACCGTCGACCCCTTCAAACAGTCCCTGTGGCGCGAACCGATGGCAGCTTGCCGCGATGGCCGCGCTGAACAGCGCTTCCTTGTTCTCGAAGTGCCGATAGATGCTGAGCTTGGATATCTTCGCCCGCTGGGCGACCTTGTCCATGGTCGTCGCTTGAAAACCCAATTCCACAAAAAGTTCGCACGCGGCGTCCGCGATCGTTTGGCCAAGCGCCTCGTTGGCGGGGCGACCGCGCCGGCCCTGATTGTTTTCAGTCATAAAAAATTCCAGTACTTGACAGTATCTAATTCTTTAATTAGGATACCACAAAGTATCCAAAGGGTGCAAACCCGATGGGCAGGTTGTTTTGTGCCAGGCCCGGTCCACCCTTCATCCACACACGGAGCCCATCACCATGAATGACGTCATCATCATCGGCGGCAGCTTTGCCGGCCTCGCCGCGGCCCTTCAGCTCGGCCGTGCCCGCCGCAAGGTCACAGTCCTCGACACTTGCCGGCCACGCAACCGCTTCGCCGGCCATTCGCATGGTCTGCTCGGCCACGACCACAAGCCGCCGCTGGACATCCTGGCCGAGGCGCGGCAGCAGCTGGCGCGTTATCCAACGGTCAGGCTGGTCACTGCGGGGGCCGAGAGCATCTCCGGCGCCCTCGACGATTTCTGCGTCGTCACCGACGACAACGAAAGCCTCAGGGCACGTCGCCTGATCCTGAGCTATGGCGTCGTCGACCAGACGCCTGACGTCCAGGGCTTCGCCGAAGGCTGGGGCACGTCCATTGTTCCGTGCCCCTATTGCGACGGCTTTGAAGTCGCCGGCCAGCATTGGGGCCTCGCCTGGTCCGGCCCGCAGTCGCACAATTATGTCAGGCTGTACCACGATTGGACCGAGACGTTGACGGTCTTCGCCGATGGTCACGACATCGCGCCCGATATTCGGGCCGATCTGGCGCGCCGCGGCATACCTGTCGTCGATGGCCGGATTACGGAAATCGCCCGACACGGCGTCCATGGTGCCACTGTCAAGCTCGATACCGCCGCCAATGTCGCGGTCGACATCCTGTTCGCGCATCCGCGCAACAAGCCGTCCGCAAGCCTGCATGAATCACTGGGCCTGGCCACGGTCGCTACGCCCTTGGGCATCGCCCTCAAGGTCGACGAGCGCCGTGAAACCAGCATGCCCGGCATCTACGCCGCCGGCGATCTTGCAAACCCAGCCATGGCCTCGGTCACCACGGCAATATCGCAGGGCGCGATGGCGGGTATCTCCGCACAGCAATCAATGCTGGTTTAAGAGCACAGATTCCATTCTTCGGTTGTCGCAGGCTCCTTAGGCATTGCGGCGCCTATCCGTCACAGCGCGGATGTTCGCTTCCCTCCGCGCTTCATCTGTCCAAAGGGGGCTAGTGAATAACGAATCAGAACAAGGAGATAGCATGACAGAGCAAAATGCCGATCAGGCCGCCGACTGGAATGACCAAAGCGGGGAGCGCTGGGTCGCCAACCAGGCCCGGCTCGACGCCATGGTGGCGGTGTTCGGCCAGGCCGCGATCGCAGCCGCCGCGCCCGCGACGGGCGAGCGCGTGCTGGACGTCGGCTGCGGCGCGGGCGCATCGAGTCGGGCTCTGGCCGCCCGTGTCGGCGCAGGGGGGCAAGTGCTGGGCGTGGACATATCCGAAGCGCTGATCGGCCGGGCGCGCGCGCTTGCGCCACAGGATATGCCGGCGCTGTTCCAGGTGGCCGACGCCAGCAGCGCCGAGTTCCCCGAAGGCGCGTTCGACATCCTGTTCTCGCGTTTCGGGGTGATGTTCTTCGACGATCCGACCGGGGCGTTCGCCCATATGCGACGCGCGCTGCGGCCGGGCGGGCGGGTCGCTTTCGTCTGCTGGCGCGGCGCGGCCGAGAACGAATGGATGCGCCTGCCGATGGGCGCGATGCAGGGCATCGTCCCGCCGGCCGCGCCGCCCGATCCCGAAGCCCCCGGCCCATTTTCGTTCGGCGAGCGGGGCCGGGTTGCGCGCATCCTGGCGGCAGCCGGTTTCATCGATATCGCTCTCGCGCCCTTCGATGCTTCCGTCCCGATCGGCGAGGGCGGGACGCGGGACGCTGCGCTCGACGACGCGGTGAAGATGGCGCTCGAGGTCGGCCCGCTGTCGCGTGCGCTTGCCGGTCAGGGCGACGACATCCGCGCTCGCGCCTCGGCCGCGGTTCGAGCCGTCTTCGCGGGCCTTCCCGGCGAACGGTCGGTGACGATCGACGGCGCGGCGTGGATCGTCACGGCGCGCAATCCGGCAAGCTGACAGGATTAACCGGGGAGGCGTTCCCCGGTGGGGCCGGGCGTAGTTGCGGCTGGCCGACGGGTCATCTATACTCCTGCAAGTTTTTTATATATTAAATACATCTGAGCATGCGCATGGCGGGAACGCGAAAGTTCGTAAAAACTGAGGAAGATTCGTGAAATTCAGAAGAGATTTGTTCGTGGCTGCCCTCATGGCTGCCCTGGCCGGCTGCGGCACGACCGCGGACCGCACCGCAGCGCCGGCGCCGACGAAGGCGTTTCACTGGACATCGAGCGCGCCGTTGATCTCGCCCCAACCTGCGCCGGACCAGACCATCTATGCGGTAAAAGATCCTTCGATCGTCAACGTGAACGGCACATACCACGTCTTCATGACCACCGCCGGGTCGGTCGGCTGGGGCCTCGCATACACGAGCTTTGACAAGTGGCCGGACGCGGCGTCCGCGAAAATCGTCCCGCTGGCGAAATCCCCGATGGGACCGGGTTATCGCGCCGCGCCGCAAGTGTTTTATTTTGCTCCGAAAAAGACCTGGTATCTCGTCTACCAGGGGAGCGATCCGCTGTACTCCACCTCGAAGGATATCGGCGATCCCATGTCCTGGAGCGCGCCGCAACCGTTCTTTCCCGTCGTCCCCGACATCGTCAAGCTGCCGCAGGGTCATGGCTGGCTGGATTTCTGGGTGATCTGTGACGATCGGAAGTGCTACCTGTTCAATACCGACGACCATGGGCGTCTGTTGCGGTCCGAGACCGCGCTCGGCGAGTTCCCGAATGGCTTCCACAATACGGTCGCCGTGATGACCGAAAAAACGGAAGACCTGTTCGAGGCGAGCAATACCTACAAAATCGCCGACACGAATACCTACATCACCCTGGTGGAGGCCGTGTCGCCGCAAGGGCGCTACTTCCGGATCTGGAAGAGCGATGGCCTGGATGGAAAATGGGAGCCGTTCTCGTCCGCGCCTATGAATACGTTTGCCGGCCGCGACAACGTCGAGCAGCTGTGGTCGGAAGGTATTTCTCATGGCGAAATGATACGGACGAATGCCGATCAAACGATGACGATCGATCCTTGCC
The DNA here is from genome assembly GCF_013369445.1 of Duganella sp. BJB1802. NCBI lineage: Bacteria > Pseudomonadati > Pseudomonadota > Betaproteobacteria > Burkholderiales > Oxalobacteraceae > Duganella > Duganella sp. BJB1802. Next base: position 20,898 of record NZ_JABWEF010000033.1, read on the forward strand.
GTCCGCTCGAATACCTCTTCCAGGGCAATGATCCGGCCGTGCATGTGGCCGACTACATCAAGCTTCCGTATCGGCTGGGCGTCATCACGGCGAAGGGGGACAACCCGGTGAGCGCGCTCTGCCGTTGACCGTATCATCGATGTTCGATCAGGTCCAGCCGGTCCAATCATGTTAGATTGCCTGCACCCTTAGGCAACGAACTGTCTCCCATGAAAAAGAGCGCACCGACAATCCTCCGCTGTATTCTTGCGCTCGCCGCTGCGCTGCCGACGTTGGCGTCAGCCCAACTGGCGCCCGACACTGTGCGCGCCATCGATGCCATCGTCGCGAAAGCGCTGGAAGACAAGTCGGTTCCGAGCGTGTCGATCGCCGTCGTCAAAGACGGCAAGCTGGCTTATGCGAAAGCATATGGCGTGGCGCGCCTCGACAAGGGGATCAAGGCCACCCCGCAGATGCGTTACAAGATCGGATCGAACACCAAGCAAATCGTGGCGGCGGCGATCTTGTTGCTGGTCCAGGACGGCAAGGTGGCGCTCGAGGATAAGGTGGCGCGCTTCCTGCCCGACCTGACGAGGTCGAATGAAGTCAGCGTGCGGCAATTGCTCGCGCATACAGCGGGTTATCCCGACTACTATCCGCTCGACTATGTGGCGCCCTTCATGGAGCAGCCGACGACCGTCGATGCGATCCTCTCCAACTGGGGTAAGCAGCCGCTCGGCTTCGACCCGGCCTCGCGATGGGAGTACAGCAATACCGGCTATGCGATTGCCGGGCGCATCATTGAAATCGCCAGCGGGATGTCGCTCGACGCGTTCATCCACCGCCGGATCACGGACAAGCTGGCGATGCGTTCGGTGGTCGACACCAGCGCGACGTCGTGGGACGAGGCCGATCCGCAAGGCTACGAAGCGGCGGCATTCGGTCCGCCGCGCCCGGCCCGGCCGGAAGGCCGGTATTGGGTCTGGGCGGCCGGCAACCTGGCGATGACGGCGAGCGACCTGGCGCGCTGGGACATCGCGCTCATGCACGATGCGATCCTCAACGCCGCCTCCCGCAAAGCGCTGTCGACTGAGAATTTGTTAAGCGATGGCGTCGGCACAAATTATGGGTTGGGCATGTTCGTTCATGCGACGCCCGAAGGACGATTGCGGTGGGACCACGGCGGCGAGGTTTCCGGCTTCCGTTCGCAAAACACCCTTTTCCCGCATGACGACACGGCCATTGTCGTGCTCACCAACGGCGGCGGCGCGGCCAGCGAGCAGGTCACCGGCGAGATCGCGTCGCTCTTGTTCGCCCCGGCAGCCGACTCGGCCGCGCCCCAGGCGTTGAGCAAGGTGCGCGCGCTGTTCGCGCAATTGCAGACGGGGCATCCGGACCGGAGCATGATGAGCGATGCCTTGCGTGCCTATTTCAGCGACCAGGTCGTCGCCGACTTTGCCGCGTCGCTCAAGCCGTTGGGCGAGGTCGAGAGCATAGTCGAAACGCGTTCTGATCGTCGCGGAGGTCTGGTCTACCGCTTCTTTCGCATCAAGACCACTGGCGGGACGGTCAGAGTGCCGACTTATTTCACGTCGGATGGCAAGTTGGAGCAGTTCATTGTCTATCCCCGTTAGCGCCGGTTGAGTTGTCCGGCCCGGCCTGCCGTGCGGCGTGAATCCATTGCAGGCATCGTCTTGGTACGAACGCGCATTAAGCGAGCCCACTTACATCATACAAAAATCGGCTTGCAAAAAGGAGGGTGATCATGGATTTTTATTTCCGGCGGATTGATTTGGAAGGGCGCCGGCACATCCGGCGCGGCTTTACAAATTCTCCTTGCCTTGCAAGGCGGAGTTATCCATAATCCGGCATAAAAACGAATAGTCATTCATTTAAATGAAAGTAATGCACGCATATTTTGAAGGCTCGGCCTTGTATTCGATGAACCCGGTGCCGGTCCGGCCTGGCAGGCAGCAGTGCTGGGCGACGCTCATCGCGCCATGAAGATTCTGCTGATTGAAAACGATCTGGACCTGGGCGACGAGATCCGCATCGCGCTGGTCGACCAGGGAATGGACGTGGTGTGGGTCCGCATGCTCGGTGACGCCAACAGGTTCCTCGATGCCGGGACCTGCGACCTCGTACTGCTTGATTTGAACCTGCCGGATGGCGACGGCAGGCAATTGCTGAGGCGGCTGCGTCGCAGTGACAGCGGCTTGCCGGTGCTGACCGTGAGCGCCCAGGACTCGCTGCCGGAGCGCCTGCGGGCCTTCGACTCCGGCGCCGACGACTATCTGGCCAAGCCGTTCGACCTCGCTGAACTCGTACTGCGCCTGCTCGCGCTGGTACGGCGCAGTTATGGCTTCGATGGTAAGCGGCTGGGCCTGCGGGATCTGTCATTGCATGTGCCGACCCGCCGCGCCAGCCTGCGTGGCAGGCCCGTCAAGCTGACGGCGTGCGAATTTGTGCTGCTGAAGACGCTGCTGATACGCGCCAACCGGGTGGTGACCCGGCGCAGCCTTGAAGAACAGGCGCTGCCGGGTGCCCGCGCGAACTCCAGCAATTCGCTGGACGTCCACATCGCCAACCTGCGGCGCAAGATCGGCGAAGGCTATATCGAGACCGTGCGCGGCATAGGCTACGTGATTGTTCAAGGCGAGTCTGTCGCCTGACGGGGCCAGCTAATACCCGGCAAACCGCTGCGGAGCATATCCTTCCGCCTGAATGAACGGCGTGGCGCCGTCGATCAGGTCCGCCAGCAGGCGCGCACTGGCGGGCCCCAGCGTGAATCCCTGATGGCCGTGGCCGAAGTTGAACCACAGGCCGGGGTGCCGGCCTGCAGGGCCTATGACGGGCAGCATATCGGCGACGCAAGGCCGGCAGCCCAACCAGGGAACCGGCTCGACAGGTGCGCCCAACTCCAGCAATTCGCGCGCGGAAGCTTCTGCCAAGGCGAGCTGTCGCGGCGTCGGCCTCGCATCGAGCGCGGCGATTTCGGCGCCGGTCGTGATGCGCAGGCCGCGGCTTTGCGGCGACATGACATAGCCCCGCTCCGCGTCCAGCGTGGGAACGGAAGGCATGGCGCCATCGGCATAGTGGCGATGGTAGCCGCGTTTGACGAACAACGGCAGGCGGTAGCCAAGGCGTTGCGTGAAGCTTTCGGCCCAGGGCCCCAGCGCGATGACCGCCTGAGTCGTCGATGGTGCCGTCCGCGCTGTCGACCCTGCCATGCGGCGCCGTGGCGCCGCGTCGAGCCATCGCCGTGGACGAACCGACCGCCATTGCGCTGGAACAGGGCCGCGTAGCGTTCCACCAGCCTGCCCGGATCCGTCACGCTCCACGAGTCTGACCAGTGCACGGCACCCGCCAGCGTCCTGCGGAAGGCAGGCTCGACCCGGGCGAGTTCAGCGCCATCGAACGCCTGGAAGCTGATGCCATGGTCGCGCTGCAGGCGCGCGGCATCCGCCAGTGCCTGCGCGAACGGCTGGCCGCTGCGGAAGGCCAGACGCAGCCCGGAGCGCCTCACCAGGTCGTCCGCATCGGCGAGCCGCAGCAGGCGCGCATGTTCGCTTGTCGAATGGGCGATCAGCGCGGCATAGTGGCGGCTGATCGCGCCATGACGGCCGGGCGCCGACGCCCGCCAGTATTGCCAAAGCTTGGGCAGCACCGCCAGTACGGCCGCCGGGTGATAGCTGACGCTTGGATCCCGGCCGAGCGCCGCCATCAGCAAAAAACCGGCGCCGCGCGGCATCGGGTAGGGCTCCACCGCTTCGCGTTGTATCACGCCGGCGTTGCCGTAGGACGTCTCCTGGCCAGGCCCGCGTTTGTCGAGCAGCGTCACGTGATGCCCGCGTAACTGTAGCTCAAGCGCAGTGCAGGTTCCCACCATGCCCGCGCCGATCACGAGGATTGCTTGCTTCATTGGCCGCCCGTGCTTGTCGCAGGCGTTTCGGCGGCGACCACGGTGATTTCCACCCGCGCGCCCGGCAGCACGAGCGGTGCAACAACGGTGGTGCGGACCGGGTAGGGCGCTTTGAAATGCTGCTGGTACGCCACATTAAACGCCGAAAAGTCTTCGGCATGGGTCAGGTGGACCGTCGCCTGAACCACGTCGCGCAGATCCAGCCCGAGTCCGGCCAACGTCGCGCCGATGCGCTGCAGCGTGAGATGGGTCTGGGCTTCGATACTGGATGGCATGGCGCCTTCCGGGCCGAGAGGCAGTTCGCCCGACAGGAAAACCAGGCCGCCGGCGCGGCGCCATTTGGAGAAGGGAAGGGTGTTGTTGGTCATGGGTTCATTCCGAGGTTGAAAGGGTGGTTCATAGCGTCGTGCGGAGGCTCCACAATTCGGGAAACATCACCTGGTCCAATACGCGCCGCAGGTAGTCGACGCCGGAAGTGCCGCCGGTGCCGCGTTTGAAGCCGATGACGCGCTCGACCGTGCTGACGTGCCGGAAGCGCCACAGCCGCAAGGCCTGCTCGATATCGGTCAGTTTTTCCGCCAGCTGGTACAGGTCCCAATACTGGTGCGGTGCCGCATACACGGCGCGCCACGCTGCTTCGACCTCCGGGCTGGGCTGGTAGGGCGCGCACCAGTCGCGCCGGATATGTGTTTCGGGCACAGGCAAGCCGCGCCGTGCAAGAAGCCGCAGGGCCTGGTCGTACAGCGAAGGCTGGTCATAAGCGGACCGGACCTGTTGCAGCCTTGCGGGATGGTGCTGGTGCGGTGTCAGCATGGCGGCATTCTTGTTACCCATCAAAAATTCAAGCGCCCGGTACTGCCAGCTCTGGAAGCCGGAACTGTTGGACAGGTACGGCCGCACGGCCGCGTATTCCGGCGGTGTCATGGTGGACAGGACGTCCCACGCCTGCACCATCTGCGCCATGATGTGCGACACGCGGGACAGCATCTTCAAGGCCGGCGCGCACTGGTCGCCTGCAAGGCAATCGACCGCGCCACGCAGCTCATGGAGCATCAGTTTCATCCACAACTCGCTCACCTGATGCTGGACGATAAACAGCATTTCATTGCGGTCGGCCGACAGCGGATGTTGGGCATCGAGGACCCGATCTAAATGGAGATAGTCGCCGTAGCTCATGTCGCGCGAAAAATCGAGCTTGGCGCCTTCTTCATGGACGGTGTCGCGCTTCATGTGACGGCGCCCTTGCGCTCGAAGCGGGCCTGGCGCCAGTCGCCGCTGTCGAGTACCCTGGCCAGCTCCTGCACCGCGTCCCAGACATCGACGTACCGCGTGTACAAGGGCGTGAAGCCGAAGCGCAGGATGTCCGGCGCACGGAAGTCGCCCACGACGCCGTGGGCGATTAGCGCCTGCATGATGGGATAGGCGCCGTCCTCGTGCGCCAGGCAGACCTGGCTGCCCCGGTGCGCCTCGTCGCGCGGCGTCACCAGCTTCAGCCGGTGTTCCTTGCAATGCGTATCGACCAGTTCGATGAACAGACGCGTCAATGCAAGCGATTTGCGCCGCAACACCGCCATGCCGCCGGCGGCCAGCACAGTATCGACGCCGCATTCCAATGCGGCCATGGCCAGCACCGCCGGTGTCCCGCAGAGGAAGCGCGCGCTGCCCGATGCGGGCTCGTAGGCTGGCGTGAAGGTGAAAGGATGCGCGTGGCCGAACCATCCGCTTAACGGTTGCGTGCAGCGGTCGGCATGCCTGCGGTGGGCCCAGACGAATGCCGGCGCGCCGGGGCCGCCGTTCAGGTATTTGTAGCCGCAGCCGACGGCGAAGTCGGCATCGTCTCCGTTCAGGTCAACGGGAACGGCGCCGGCCGAGTGCGCCAGGTCCCACAGCGTCAATACTCCGGCCTGGCGCGCTTGCGCGTTCAACGCCGCCATGTCGTGCATGCGGCCGGTCCGGTAGTTCACATGGGTCAGCATCATGACGGCAACGCCGCCTTGCGCCAGCAGGTGGGGAATCTGGTCGGGCGTTTCCGCCAGCACCAGCTCGCAGCTGTGCTGCCGCGCCAGGCTCTCCGCGATGTACAGATCGGTAGGGAAGTTGTGACGCTCCGACAGAATGCGGCGCCGTGCCGGCCGCTCGGTCAGCGCAAGTGTCAGCGCAGCGCTCAAGGCCTTGTAGACATTGACCGACGTCGAATCGGCGACCACCAGTTCGCCCGGGTTGGCGCCGACCAGGGTGGCGATCTTGTCGCCGACACGCTCAGGTAAATGGACCCAGCCAGCCTCGTTCCAGCTGCCGATCAAACCCTGGCCCCATTCGCGTCTGACCACCTGCTCCAGGTGCGAGGCGGTGGATTTCGGCAAGGCGCCCAGCGAATTGCCATCGAGGTAGACCACACCTTCGGGCAGTTCGAAACGATCCCGCAGATGCGCCAGTTCATCGTCGCGATCCAGTGCGAGCGCCTGCTCGCGCGACGTGATCATGATGTCCGATTCCTGGTGGTCGGCAAAGGCGGCGACGCGCAGCGCGCCTTCCGGTCCCGCGCCGACATAATTTGAATAAGCGATGAAGATGTCTTCTTTCATGAGAGATTCCTGTATGTCGCGCATGCGTTACGCATCGTCGACGGTGAACGCGGTTGTCGGGCTGCCGTTTTCGTCTATGGCCAGGCCAAGGCTGCGCAGGCTGCGTTTGAGCAGCTGCGCGTTCGTGTGCAGGCGCTCGCGTAGTCCGGGGCGCAGACGTACCAGCTCCAGGCTGCGCGCGGTCATTGCGGCGCCGGCCGAGCATCCCGGCGCGGCGCCGCGCGCCGCCGGCGACCGCCAAAGACGCACGA
>NZ_JABWEF010000034.1:0-23277 GCF_013369445.1 Duganella sp. BJB1802
AGACCTGATGGAACTGCCAAGGTTTATTTTTCGCTGGCACTCTGTTTGCTTATACCCCTGATAGCAACAGCTTAACGCGCAGCTTTTGCTCACATTCTGCACAGGTGCTACATTATGGAACACCCTTGCAGGTAAAGCAGAGCCGATAACGGCCGCCGGAGACAAAGAGACCTATATGGAACGCCAGACTGCTCCAGATCTGAACACCGCACCTGTATGCAAGGCGTGGGCAGACAATATGCCGCAAATCATCGAGACATCGCATCAGCGATCGCAGAAGTACGGGTTATCCCCGGAGTCCCCGCCCGACTACAGTCCGTTGGCACACAACGATCTGTCCCTGCTTATAGAACAAAACCGCCTGCTGCACGCCCACGCCATTCCGGCGATGGAGACGCTGTACCAGCAAATCGTCAACACGCACAATATGGTGATCCTCACGGACGCCAAGGGCGTCATCGTCCACTCGCTGGGCGACGATGACTTCCTTGAAAAAGCCAGCCGCGTGGCCCTGCAGCCTGGCGTCGCATGGTCGGAGCAAAGCCGCGGCACCAACGCCATCGGCACCGCCATCGCGGAGCGCTCGCCGGCACTGGTCCACGCGGACCAGCATTACCTGTCCGCCAACCACTTCCTCACCTGCTCGGCCGCGCCCATCTCCGACCACCTGGGCAATGTGGTCGGCGTGCTCGATGTCTCCGGCGACCAGCGCAGCTATCACAAGCACACCATGGCGCTGGTACGCATGTCCGCGCTGATGATCGAGAACCAGCTGTTCTCCGCAACGTTCGAAGAAGCGATCACGCTGCACTTCCATGCGCGCCCTGAGTTTATCGGTACGCTCATGGAGGGCATCGCCTCGTTCAGTCCCGGTGGCCGCTTCCTGGCCGCCAACCGCAACGGCTTGTTCCAGCTGGGGCTTCCCTTCGCCGCGCTGCAATCGCATACCTTCAGTTCCCTGTTTGGCCTGCCGGTGTCCGCGCTGTACGACCACTATCGCACCGCGTCGCCAGGCCTGCTGAACCTGTGCATGCACAGTGGCGTACGCGTATATGGGCGCGCGCAGCTGCGGTTATCCAACAGCGTATTCCAGCAATCGCTGACGGCCGAACGCGCCCCGCCGGCCAATGCCGCCGTGGCGGCCAACCAGGCGGCGGCCACCGCGCGGCGGCTGTCCGGTCTACGTTACCTACGCACCGGCGACCAGCAACTGGAGCTGGTGATCGAGAAAGTCACCCGCGTCCTGGGGCGCGACATCCCCATCATGATCATGGGCGAGACGGGCACCGGCAAGGAGCTGCTGGCGCAGGCGATCCACAACGATTCGCCGCGCGGGATGAGCCCCTTCGTCGCGGTGAACTGCGCCTCGATACCCGAGACGCTGATCGAGTCCGAACTATTCGGCTATGAAGACGGGGCCTTCACCGGCGCGCGCAAGAAGGGCGCGACCGGCAAAATCCTGCAAGCCAATGGCGGCACCCTGTTCCTCGATGAAATCGGCGACATGCCATTCAGCCTGCAAGCGCGCCTGTTGCGTGTGCTGCAGGAGCGCATGGTTACGCCGCTGGGCAGCGACAAATCCATACCCGTGAACGTGGACCTGATCTGCGCGACCAACCACAATCTGCGCGACCGCATGGCCAAGGGCTTGTTCCGCGAAGACCTTTACTACCGCCTCAATGGACTGGTGGTCAAGCTGCCGCCGCTGCGCGAGCGCACCGATCTCGAGACCGTGGTCAAGAAGATCCTGTCCACCGAGTCGAACAACGGCCGCTATCACGTGTCCGACGAGATCCTGCAGCTGTTCCGGCGCCATCGCTGGCCGGGTAACTTCCGCCAGCTCACCAATCTGCTGCGCACGGCGATCGTGATGGCCGGCGATGAGCATGAAATCTGCCTTCGGCACATGCCTGACGACTTCCTCGACGATATCGAACAATCGCCGGTCGCCAACAACGACATACGCGCCGAACGCATCGTCGCCAGCGGCGCCAATCTTGAGGAGATGGAGCAGTCGGTCATCCTCAAATCGCTGGAAGCGCACGGCGGCAACGTCTCGGCGACAGCGCGCGCGCTTGGCGTATCGCGCAACACCATCTACCGCAAAGTGCCGAACCTGAAGTAGCGGGCATCGCATCCTCAAGCGTCCGAAGGAAAGCCGGCGGACCGTTTCTCGCGCCCGTGCTTGTCGATCGCCATCAGATCGACGGCGGGCAATCGCGATGCGAGTGCGCAGGCCCGTTCCCACCCCATGACCATGAACGCGGTGGAGAGGCCATCCGCCAGCATCGCATTCGGCGCCAGTACCGTAACACTCGCCAGCTCGTCCGGCGAATCACCGGCCGCCGGATCGAAGATATGGTGATGCCTGTAATCCGGCGTGAAGGTGCATTCGTAATCCCCGGAGGTGGCGACGCTACATCCCTGCGCATACAAAGTCGCCGCCAAGGCGTTGGCATCGCGCGGATCACGCACGCCCAGTATCCACGGGCGACTCCGGGATTTCCGGCCGCGCGCGACAAACTCCCCGGTATCGAGCAATGCGTGACGTATCCCATGCGCCTGCACTGCGGCCAATGCCTGATCAGCAGCGTAACCCTGCGCCAGGCCGTTCAGCGTGAGCGCCATCCCCTCCCTGCGGAACCGAATGGCGGCATCGCCTATCTCCAGCTGACGCCAGTCGGCCAGCGCCTGCGCCCGGCGACGCTCCGCATCGGACGGCAGCCCGCCGCGCGCCGCCGATTCGGAATACAGCCGCCACAAAGGCTGCACTGTCACATCGAAAGCGCCCGCGCTCAAATGCGACAGCTGCGCCGCCTGGTTCAGCACCTCCAACAAACGGGCATCGGGATGGGACAAAATACCGTCCCGGTTGAGCCGATATACCTGGCTACCGGGATGGTAGATGCTCATCAGGCGATCGATGGCCTGCGCCGCCTTCAAGCCATCGGCAATCGCTCGTCCCGCGAGTTCAGCATCTTCGTGCACGACCAAGATCGAGATCGTCGTCCCGAAGGCCAGTGCGGCGCCCCTGTGCAGCGTGTCGCTCCCGCGCCATGCGCAGGCGGACACGCCGCCTATCGCTCCGACGGCGCTGGCGATAAAGGTACGTCTCTTCATATACTGCTCCTTGCGACGGGCTGGATCGGTATGGTGCGATGGCGCTTAATCTCCAGGATGCGTACCGCGCACTTCTCGTCGCTCTCATAGATCACGACGCAATCCATGCACTGGAAGCACTCGTCATACGCCACGGCGCCAGACGGCGAGATCGCCTGGTAGTCGCAGCGATGGCGGCAGGTCTGGCACGGCGCGCCGCAATCCTTGTAGCGCGGTATCCAGTCAAGCAGCCGAAACCTGCCCAGCAGCGCCAGCGAGGCGCCGAAAGGACACAGGTAACGGCAAAAGAATTTATAGACAAAGCCACTGGCCAACAGCAACCCCACCGCGTACGCGACGTACGGCCAGCTACGCACGAAGCTCAGGGTGATCGCGGTCTTGAACGGTTCCAGCTCCACCAGCTTGTCCGTCAGCTCATTGGAAAAGAAGGCACTGGCGACAATCCCGGCCAGCGCCACGTATTTGAGGTACTTGAGTCGCGCGTCCGTTCGATGCCTGATGCGCAGTTGCGGTATGTGCATCCACTGCGCGAGCTTCCCCGTCAGCTCCTGCAATGCACCGAAGGGACACAGCCAGCCGCAGAACGTGCCACGCCCCCACACCAGCAACGACACCAGCACGAATACCCACAGCGCCACCGTCATCGGATCGAACAGTAGAAACTCCAGGCTGCGCCGCGCCCACAACGCCTGCACCACGCCAGTGACATTGACGATCGAAAGCTGGCCCTGTGCGTAGTAGCCGACAAAGCCCACAGTGAAGACAAGGTAGGCGCGGCGGAACCAGTTGAAACGCGAGCCGATAGCCGTCAGGCGCTTCTGCATGGTCAATGCGACGCTCAACACCACCAGCCCGGCCGCCAACGCCGCCAACTCCCAGCGCCGCGCGCTCCAGATACCAGGCCAGGACTTGCTGTTGTCTTCGACCTTGGTCAACAGGCGCTGGGGCAGCGTGTAACGCAGGTTCAATTCACGGGTTATACGCTCGGGATAGACAATGCCCTTGTTGCGGGTAACCGGCAGCGCGAAATCCATGGGCGAAGCCGGGTCAAGCCCCGCCTGGCCGATCACGCGGAAAATGGTCACGCTGTCCACCGCCAGCGGCAGGGCCAACTTCACATCGAGATCCAGGTCGCGCATATCGATGGGCAGTTTTTCCTGTCGCAGCAGGATGCGGCCCGGCACACTGCCGCGCACAAAGTCGTCTCCCGTGACGCTGTAACGGCCGGAGGACATCACGATCAGCGCGTGGTCGCCCTCCTCCAACCGCCCCTGCAGCTTGCGCCAGCCGGCCGCCGTCAGCAGATTCCGGCCTATCGACGGCACGGACACGCAGGCCAGGTACAAGTCGATGAAGGTGTCGTCCGGTTGAGCCAGCGCCTGCGGATCGAGGCCGGCGCCCGGACCGCCGGCGAACAACCGCTCGATGTCACGATTGCTCACGCGAAGACGCTGAACCAGGCCGTCCGCCATCATCCGTTTTAGATCCAGCGGTTCGAACACGTCCTGCCGCACCCGCGCGATCTGATCGGGGTCGCGGCCGGCGGCAAAGCCCAGCTTCTTGCGCGAGACCTTGAGCGCGGCGGCCAGCACGCTCTGGTTGATGATGCGCACCGATGCCGTGGCCTTGGACACGCCATCGATATACGCATGCGCCGCGTCGGGATGGCGGACGCGATGCCCGCCGGTCTCGATGCTGATGTTCTGCTTGAGCGAGAGATCCTTGTACTGCTTGACGAACTGATAGAGCGGCGCCTCGCCCAACCCATCCAAGAACACCGGCTCGTGATGCGACAACACCTCGACGCCGATAAAGACGCCCTTCGGATCGATCGCCACCATCAGGTTGAGCGGCACACCGGAAAAACCCGGTATCGGCGCCAGGTCGACCGACTCGAACACATAGCCCACCAACTCGGTCGCCGTGGCGTTCTGCTTGAACAGCGGCCAAACCGGCAAATCGGCCTCGCGTTCCCCCACCATCAGCGGCGCGGGGAAACGGCGAGCCATCTCGGCGTGCGTGAGCACGCCGGCCTGCGACGGCGTGGCGCCGAGCACCAGCGCCAGCACGCCGGCCAGCAGGCACAAAACGCAGGTCAGCGTGGCCCTCATCAGAAGAAGATGATGCCGCCGAGGGAAGCGCCGTTCATCTTGCCCTCGCCGCCGGCGAAGCCCTTGGAACGAGTCTGGCCGATCTCACCAACCAGCGTGATCGCGCTGGTCATCGAGTAGTACACGCCGCAGGTCAGGTTGGCGTTCGATTTCAGGCCGCCGGTGCCCGCCGTGTTGTCGTCGTTGCGGCTGATGCCGTAACTCAGGCCGACCTTGACCTTGTCCGCAGTCTTATAGGTGGCCTGCACGAAGTAAGCCTTGGACTTGGTATCGCCCTGGTCGGCATCGGACAGGATGCCCAGGCCTTTGCCGCCCTGGAAATTGGCCAGCAAGCCCAATGGGCCTGTCTGATACGAAGCTCCGGCTTCAACGCCGGTCATCGTGAAATCCTTGACGCCCGGCGCGGTGGCGCTGAACTTCTGCGATTTGGCGCCGAGCCAGCCCTTGAAACCATCGACCGCATAACTGAGCTGCGCCTGCACCTGCGGGCTCGATTTCGACGAATACACCGGTGCCGCAACGATAGGTGTATCGGCCACTGGGCTGACCAGCGCCGCGTCGAAGCCGATGCCCGACGCCGACTTCGGCGCGCTGTAGGCGATCTGGCCGTAGTAGCCCACATAGCTGTAGCCGGCGCCGATATGGCCCAGCGTCACACGGCCGCGCTGCGTCGCCTGAACCGGTGCGCCAGCGCCGATCAGCGTCATATCGGAAAAGATGGCGCCGGCGCCGAAGATGCCGTTGTCGCGTCCGAGCTTGATGGTGCCCATCTGCGCGTTCCCGAACGTGAAGTAGGCCTGGCGCACATCGACGCCGCTGTTGACCGCGATGGCGCTGTCGGTGGCGGTGGCGTTATAGATGCCGATCAGCGCCTTGACGTCATAATCGCCTTGCTTCGACGTGGCCGACGTGACGAGGCCATTCGGCAGCAGACCATTGCCGATCGTGGTGCGATTATTTTCGCCGCCGCAGCCCAGCCCCTTGCTTCCCAGCGCCAGCCCGCCGACCGCGTCCCCGTTGCATGACACTTGCGTGTAGTAGGCGTTGACGATGCCGCCTATTGATGCGTTCCAGTCCCCAGCCTTGAAATCGACAGCCTGCGCGCCTTGGATACCCGTCACAGTCAATGCGCCGATCATCAGTATTGTTTTCATTTTTATGTCTCCAGTATTGTTTTCATACATCGGGCGATGCAACTCGCATATCGCAATTTGCGTGCCCGTGCCTCGCTACAGGGCGAAGCAAGCCTTATGGACAAAGGCCTTGTGCAAAAACTGATCATGCGTTCCGTCGCACTGTTCAAAATCTGATCGAAAAAAAAGGCGGCCGAAGCCGCCCAAAAAACTACAAGAGATCTTTACTTGGACGATAGTTTGAAGACCCACACCGAACCACCCTGCTCAAGGAAGTTGACCTTCTTGGCCACTTCGCCGCCCCACAGAGGCACCGCGCCGCCCCAGCCGGAGACCACCGCCACATACTGCGTATCGCCATCCTGCCAGGTGACCGGCGGCGCCACCACGCCGGATCCGGTCTGGAACTTCCACAGCTCCTTGCCGGTCTTCGCGTCCAGCGCTTTCAGGTAGCCTTCCGGCGTGCCATAAAACACCAGCCCACCGGCCGTGGTCATCACGCCGCCCCACAGCGGCGCATTGTTCTTGACTTCCCAGACGATCTTTCCGGACTTGGGATCCACCGCACGCAGTGCGCCGATGTAGTCGTCGAACAGCGGACGAATGGTGAAGCCCGCGCCCAGGTAAGCGCCGCCCTTCTTGTAGCTGATCGGCTCATTCCAGATATCCATGCCCCACTCGTTGGCGGGTACGTAGAACAAACCGGTCTGCTGGCTGTAGGCCATCGGCATCTGGTTCTTCGCGCCCAGGAAGGCCGGCGCCGCGAACACTGTGCTGCCCTTCTTGCCCTCCTCGCCCTTGGTCGGATCTCCAGGGCGATTGGCGGCGATGAAGTTGGGGCGGCCGGTCTTGATGTCGATGCTCGACGCCCAGGTGATCTTCTTCACAAACGGGAAGGCGTTTTGCAGCTTGCCGTTGTTCGCGTCGATCACGTAGAAGAAGCCGTTGCGGTCGGCCTTGCCGCCATAGCGCTTGCCGTCCATGTCGAAGGTGACGAATTCGTTGGCGCCGTCGAAGTCCCACGAATCGTTGGGCGTGTTCTGGTACGCCCATTTGATCTGGCCCGTCTTCACGTCCAGCGCCACCGTCGACGACGAGTACAGATTGTCGCCGGGCCGCAGATGGCTGTTCCATGGCGCCGGATTGCCGGTGCCGAAGTAGGCCAGGCCGGTCTTGGCGTCATAGGTGCCGCCCATCCAGGTGGAGGCGCCGCCAGTCTTCCACAGGTCGCCCGGCCAGCTCTTGTTCAGCGTTCCCGAGATACCGTTCTCGATGGCCTTGCCGTCCTTGTCGTAGCGGTAGCCCATGTGTCCCTCGACGGTGGGCCGGGTCCACAACAACTCACCCGTCAGCGGATTGCGCGCCTCCACGCGGCCGACGATGCCGAACTCGCCGCCGGATACGCCGGTCAGCAGCACGCCATCGGCGATCAACGGCGCCGCGGTCATCGAATAGCCGGCGGAATAGTCGTCGACCTTTTCCTTCCACACGACTTTGCCGGTGTTCTGGTCCAACGCCACCAGCTGCGCATCGAGCGTGCCGAAGATGACCAGGTTCCCGAACAAGGCCGCACCCCGGTTGACTACATCGCAGCAAGGCATGATGCCGTCGGGCAGACGGTGCTCATACTTCCACAGCTTGGCGCCAGTCTTCAGATCCACGGCGAAGATGCGCGAATAGGACGCAGTGACGAACATCTTGCCGTTGTAGATCAGCGGCTGCGATTCCTGGCCGCGCTGCTTCTCGCCCCCGAACGAGAATGACCACGCCGGCACCAGCTTGGCCACGGTCTTGGTGTTCACCTGGGTCAGCGGCGAATAGCGCTGCCCCTCCGAGCCGATGCCGAACGAGAGCACGCTGTCGGTGCTGGATGCCGCGTTCTTCAGCATGGCCGACGTGACGTCGGCCGCCTGTGCCAGCGACAGGAAGGAAATCCCAGCCAGCGTTGCGATGACTTTTTTCTGCACAATCTTCTCCAGTTATTATGTTTTGGTGTGCTGCGGTGTGCTGCTAGGCGGGCGGTCTCAATGCCGCCAGCTCTTCGTCGCTGAACAGGCGCGAACGGGTCAGGAAGCGCCTGCCCGTGCCGTTATCGAGCGAGAACATGCCTCCATTCCCGTCAACCACGTCGATGATCAGCTGCGTGTGTTCCCAGTACTCGAACTGCTCGCTGCCCATGTAGAACGGCGTCCCATCCAGATTGCCGAGATAGACATCGGTGTCGCTGATGGCAAACTCCCCGGCCGGGTAGCACATCGGCGTGCTGCCGTCGCAGCAGCCGCCGGACTGAAAGAACATCAACGGCCCGTGGCGGCCGCGCAGGAGAGCGATCAGGTCGAGCGCCGCCTGTGTGGCCGTGACGCGGGCGATGATGTGGTCCATGGTTAGAAGAAGCCCAGTGCGTTCGGGCTGTAGCTGACCAGCAGGTTCTTGGTCTGCTGGTAGTGGTCCAGCATCATCTTGTGGTTCTCGCGGCCGATACCGGACTGCTTGTAGCCGCCGAACGCCGCATGCGCTGGATACAGGTGATAGCAGTTGGTCCACACGCGGCCAGCCTGGATCGCGCGGCCGACACGGAAGGCGCGCGAACCGTCGCGCGTCCAAAGACCGGCACCCAGGCCGTACAAGGTGTCGTTGGCGATGCTCAGCGCTTCCGCTTCGTCCTTGAAAGTCGTCACCGATACCACCGGTCCGAAGATCTCTTCCTGGAAGATGCGCATCTTGTTGTGGCCCTTGAAGACGGTCGGACGCACGTAGTAGCCTTCCTTCATGTCGCCGCCCTGCATGCTGCGGCCGCCGCCGGCCAGCAGTTCCGCGCCTTCCTGCTTGCCGATGTCGATATACGACAGGATCTTTTCCAGCTGCTCGTGCGACGCCTGCGCCCCCAACATGGTGCTGGCGTCCAGAGGATTGCCCTGCTTGATCGCCGCCACGCGGGCCAGCGCGCGCTCGATGAATTTCTCGTAGATCGATTCCTGGATCAGCACGCGCGATGGGCAGGTACACACCTCGCCCTGGTTCAGCGCGAACATCGCGAAGCCTTCCAGGCACTTGTCGAAGAAGGCGTCGTCGGCGTCCATCACGTCTTCGAAGAAGATGTTCGGCGATTTGCCGCCCAGTTCCAGCGTGACGGGAATCAGGTTCTGCGCGGCGTATTGCATGATCAGGCGGCCGGTGCCCGTCTCGCCGGTGAAGGCGATCTTGGCGATGCGCTTATTCGACGCCAGCGGCTTGCCTGCTTCCAGGCCGAAGCCGTTGACCACATTCAGCACGCCAGGCGGCAGCAGGTCGGCGATCACTTCCAGCAGCACCATGATGGAGGCCGGGGTTTGTTCGGCGGGCTTGAGCACCACACAGTTACCGGCGGCCAGTGCCGGCGCCAGCTTCCACACCGCCATCAGGATAGGGAAGTTCCATGGAATGATCTGGCCGACCACGCCCAATGGCTCATGGAAGTGGTAGGCGTAGGTTTCGGAGTCGATCTGCGCGACCGAGCCTTCCTGGGCGCGGATGCAGCCGGCGAAGTAGCGGAAATGGTCGATCGCCAGCGGGATGTCGGCGGCGGTGGTTTCGCGGATAGGCTTGCCGTTGTCGATGGTTTCGGCGGTGGCGATCAGCGCCAGGTTGGCCTCCATGCGGTCGGCGATCTTGTTCAGGATGTTGGCGCGCTCGGTCGGCGAGGTCTTGCCCCATGCGTCCTTGGCGGCGTGGGCGGCGTCCAGCGCCAGCTCGACGTCTTCGGCGGTGGAGCGGGCCACTTCGCAGAATACCTGGCCGGTGATCGGCGTGACGTTGCCGAAGTATTCGCCCTTGACCGGAGCGACGAATTTGCCGCCGATGAAGTTGTCGTAGCGTTGTTTGAATGGATTGGCAACGCCCAATTTGCTAATGTCTGCGAGATTCATGTCGTCCTCTTTCTGCTGTGGTTATGAGGCCGCGTGAGGCGGCGGTAGGTACTGCGTACTCTCCTTTTCGCAAGCACCGTGCCAGCTTCGCTTTTTCCCGCGCCACGCTTGAAATACAGGGGCTGGTGGTGACGAAGGGCTGTACCGGTGCCGTGACACCTGTTCAGGTTTGGAACAGGTGTCCGCCGATGGAACAGCGCCTCAGCGGATCACCACGCCCCAGGGCAGTTCGCCCACCGGCACATCCGCCCGTTTTGCCGCGGCGGCGGTATCGATCACGGACACGTTGTTGGATCGGCCGTTGGCCACATACAGCTTGGCGCCGTCCGGCGTCAGCGCCATGTTCCAGGGTCGCTTGCCAACTGCAATGGTTGCGCTGACGGTATTGGTGGCGGTGTCGATCACCATCACGTTGGCGTCCGCGCCGTTCGATACATAGACCTGCCGGCCGCCGGGATGCACGGCGATGCCGTTGGCGTTCTTCCCGGCCGGGATGCGTACTATCGTCGCCAGCGTCGCCATGTCGACCGCGTACACGGCTCCCGCCAATTCGCAAGCGACATAGGCGCGGGCGCCGTCAGGACTGAAGCCCATGCCACGCGGCCGCAGCCCCACCGCCACCGTGCCGGTCTGGCGCCGTGCGGCGACGTCAATCACGTCGACCTGCTCCGCCTCCTCCGCGCTGACGAGCAGCCAGCGGCCATCCGGACTGAAGACCGCATGCTCGGGGTTCTTGCCTTTCACGGCGATATCCGCCAGCACCTGCCCGGAGGCCGCCTCGATCAGCGTGACGCTGTTGCTCTCCTCAACCGCCACCGCCACATATCGGCCATCCGCCGAGACGCTCACGCCCTCGGGCGACTTGCCCAGCGCGATGCGGCGCGCCACGACACCGCTGGCGGTATCGATCACCAGCAGCGCATTGGTGGCGGCGTCGGTCACGAACAGGCGCGCGCCGGCCGGATCCGCCGCGATGCCGCGCGGCCGCTTGCCTGCGGCGATCTCGCGCAGCACGACGTCGGTGGCGGTGTCGATCACGCTGACACTGCCCGACTTCTCGTTCGGCACATAGGCAAAGGGGGCGGCCATCGCGGGGCCGCACAGCAAAAAGACCAGGGAAGACAGAATGCGTGAGCTGTTCATGGTTATCGCCTTTCAGGAAAAATACAGTGACCGTTGCAATCGGCGTGCCACGGCAAAATCGAGATGGCAGGTATATTGCTTACTGGTCCTGCATAACACAGACCAAAACGGAGACAATATGAAGCAAGCCTTTTTCCCATTAAACGCGGTGGCCGCACTGTTTGCCCTGAGCGGCGTCGCCATCGCAGCCGACGATGCCGCGCGGCCGGCGGAGGTGGTGGTCAGCGCCACCCGCGTCGGACACACGGTGTTCGATATGCCCGCCGCCATCGACGTCGTCGACGCTGAACGCATCCGCGACAGCCAAGCGCGCGTCAACGCCAGCGAGGCATTGGCCGCCGTCCCCGGCCTGGTGGCGCAAAACCGCCAGAACTATGCGCAGGACCTGCAAATCTCCTCGCGCGGATTCGGCGCCCGTTCGGCCTTCGGCGTGCGCGGTGTGCACCTGATCGCCGACGGCATCCCGGCCAGCATGCCGGACGGCCAAGGCCAGGCCGCCACCTTCAATCTCGATATGGCCGAGCGTATCGAGGTGCTGCGCGGCCCCTTCTCCGCCATCTACGGCAACCACTCGGGTGGCGTGATCCAGATGTTCACACGCGACGGCGAAGGTGCGCCAACGGTGGAAACAGCGCTGAGCGCCGGCAGCTACGGCAGCCGCAAGGCCGACCTGAATGCGCAAGGCAAGCAGGCCGGCATCGGCTACGTGCTGGATGCGTCCCGCTTCGAAACGGACGGTTATCGTGCCCACAGCGCCGCCACCCGCGACCAGGCGTTCGCCAAGCTGACGCTGGCGCCGATGGCCGGCGCCAGCCTGACCATCGTCGGCAACGCGCTGCGCCAGGACGACACCCAGGACGCGCTTGGCGTGACCTGGGCCACCTACCAGCGCGATCCGCGCGCCGGCGAGATCGATACCACCGATACGCAGAACCCGAAACGCACGCTGGCCGACCGCTACAACACCCGCAAGAGCATCGACCATCAGCAGATCGGCGCCAGCTGGGAGCAGCGCTTCGGTGACGACCGCCTGCGCATGACCGCCTGGGGCGGCAATCGCGACGTAATCCAGTACCAGGCCTTCTCCAAAGCCTTCCAGGCGCCGGCCACGCATTCCGGCGGCGTGGTCGACTTCGACCGCGACTTCCACGGCGCGGACCTGAACTGGCTGCACGTGGGCGAACTGGCGGGCGGCAGGCTTAGTACCACCGTCGGCCTGGAATACGGCCGCTCCAGCGACGCGCGCCGGGGCTACGAGAACTTCATCGGCACCCAGTTCGGCGTGAAGGGCGCGTTGCGCCGCGACGAGAACGACAAGGTCACCAGCCTCGATCCGTACGTGCAGACGGAATGGCAGTCCGGCGCATGGATGGTGAGCGCGGGCCTGCGCCACAGCAGCGTGAAGATATCGGTGGACGACCACTTCCTCAGCAACGGCAACGACAGCGGCAGTCTCGAATACAGCCACACCACGCCAGTGCTTGGCCTGCTGTACCGTCTGTCGCCTGTACTGAACGTGTACGCCAGCGCCGCGCGCGGCTTCGAAACGCCGACGCTCAATGAGCTGTTCTACTCCGGCACCGGCGGCGGCTTCAATTTCCGATTGCAGGCCGCGCAGAGCACCCATCTCGAAACCGGAATCAAGGCGCGGCTGAGCGAAGGAACGCGCATCAATGCGGCCGTATTCCAGGTCCGCACGCGCGACGAACTGGTGGTCGACAGCAGCGCGGGTGGCCGCACCAGCTATCGCAACGCCGGCAGCACGCTGCGCCAAGGGATGGAGCTGTCGCTGGACACCACCTGGAACCATGGCCTGAGCGCGCACGTGGCGCTGACCAGTTTGCGCGCGGTCTACGACCACGCCTTTGGCACGGTCGCCGAAGGCAGCCGCCTGCCCGGCATCCCGAATGCCAACACCTACGGCGAGCTGGCGTGGATGGACAGCGCCAACCACTTTGGCGCAGCACTGGAAGCTGTCGCCAGCAGCAAGATCTACGCGGAGGACGCCAATGCCGACAAGGCGGCGCCGGGTTATGGCGTGCTCAATGCGCGCGTCAACGCCAACCAGCAGTGGCATGGCTGGCGCCTCAAGCAGTTTGTGCGCTTGAACAACCTGCTGGACAAGCAGTATGTCGGCTCGTTGATCGTTGGCGACACCAACAAGCGCTATTACGAAGCGGCGCCTGGGCGGAACTGGTTGGTTGGCGCGAGCGCCCAGTATCAGTTCTAGAAGCGGTAATGCAGACCGGCCGCCACAGAGCGTGGCGCGCCGGGTGCGATGAACCTGGCCTGCCGGGCCTCGATACCCTGCTGCTGCAAGACGCCATTCGGGAACATGTCCGCAGCGACGGCGCCGAAGGTCTCGTAACGGCGATCGAATGCGTTGTTCACGCGCAGATACCACTCCCATTTCGAATCCGGCCGATAGCTGGCGTGCAGGCCGGCCAGGACGTAGCCGCGCACGCACCAGTCGGCCGATGCCGGCGCGGCCTTGCCGTCCTCGTTACCCTGCGTCGCCATATCGGACAACGCCGTCAGGTCGGCGCCGATGGACCAGTGCCGCGTCGCGCTCCATTCCAGGCCGAGCTTCAGTGTATTGCGCGGTAGCCCCGCCAGGCGAGTGCCGGGCGTCACATGAACGTTGCGCGAGCCGGTGAACAGGTCACCTTCCGCGTCGTACACGGCCTCCAGGTAGCTGTAGCTCAATCGCGCCGACCAGTCGCCGATTCGGTAGCTCGCGCTCAAATCCGCGCCTTGATGGCGTGTGCGGTCGAAGTTGGAGAAGTAGCCTTGCTGTGCAATGCCGGCACTGCGAAACAGGATGTCGTCGCGATTGACAGTGCGGTACAGCGATACCGCCGCCGCGCCGCGCGCGCCCTTCCAGCGGGCGCCCGCTTCGGCGGTGCGCGACACGACCTGCTTCAGGTATGGGTCCGATTGAAGACCAACCGGCAAGCGGCACGGCTGCTGGGGATCGGCGCAACCCAATTCGATCACGGTCGGCACCCGGTTGCTCTGCGATAGATTGGCGAACAGCGTCCAGCCGCCACCCACGCGGTGCGCGATGCCGATGGCGGGATTGAGCTTGCGATAGCTGAACGTCTCGGCAGGCTGCGCCTGATCGTCGCGGCGCAGCTGGTTGCCGACCGTCGCGTGGTTGTAGCGTGCGGACGCGGTCAACCAGGTGTCGGTGTCCACTGTCCAGGTGTCGGCGGCATACAGCCCTGCCGTGCGCGAGTGGCCGCTGACCGACGATCCGGCCTCCTCTTCGGCATTCGTATCCGGGACGACCGAGCGGTCCAGGGCAAAGCTGGCATTCCGCTCGTACTGCGCGAAGGCGACGCTACTGCGGTCGAATGCAAGCCCCGTGGTGAGTTGATGCCGGCCGGCGTCCTTGCTCAAATGGGCGCTGAATCCCTGGCTGCTTTGGCGGGTCTCGGTCGTGTTATAGCTGGCGGGGTATGGGCTATCGCCCTCGGCATAGGCATCGTTGATGTCGCCGTTGACGGTGCTGCGCCGGCTATTGCGCGCGTACACGGCGGAGCTCAATTCCGTATGGTCATCGAAGCGATGGGTCATGCTGAAGACGGCCTGGCGCAAGCGGTTGCGGGTTTCGTCGGGCGAGGTGTAGACGGCACGACGGTTTTGCTCATACAGGTCGTCGGGCAGCAGGCCATTGCCCACCAGGCGGCTGCGGCCGGCCAGAAGCGCGATGCTCCATTCGTTGTCGCCGGCGGCGCCGGCCAGCTTGACGTAGGCATTGGCCAGCCGCCCATCCGAATGATCGCGCCAGCCCTTGTCGTTGAAAGCCGTACCTGCGATGAAGAGGTTCCAGCGTTCGCCGCTGTCGTAGCCATAAGCCAGGTCGGCTCGACGCTGGCCGTTGCTGGCGCCTGACAAGCCGAGGTCCGCGCCCGGATGATTTTTCCCGGACTTGGTGCTCAACACCAGCGCGCCGCCCAGCGTATTCAGGCCGTACAGAGGATTCGATCCCGGCGCCAGCATCACACTGCCGATCGCCGCCTCGGGCAGCATGTCCCAGTTAACCACGTCGCCAAACGGTTCATTCACGCGCACTCCGTCCAGGTAGACGGAAATGCCCTGCGACGCCCCCAGCACCGGCGAGGCGCGAAAGCCGCGATAGGTGATATCGTTCTGGAACGGGCTCCCCGACACCTCGTTGATATTCACTCCGGTCAGATTGCGCGCCATGAACTCGCCGAGGTTTTGGCCGGCAGCGGCGCCCACCTCGGCGGCACTTGCCGTTTGCACCTGGTACGGCAGTTGGTTGCGGTCCACTCCCAGGCCGGGCAAGGGCGCGACGCCGACGACATCCACCGACAGCATCGCGGTAGCCGGATAGGCCACCATCGTGGCATCGACTGCCGCAGCCGCGCCGCTTGCCAGCAGCATGGCGCTTGCCACCGAATAGCCGCGCATCACGGCATCTGCTCGTGCACGCCGTGCCGGGCAAAGATGGCTTGCAGTTCGCCGCTGGCCTTCATGTCGTTGACGGCCGCCTGAAGCAGGCGCGCCATTTCCTGATCGTCCTTGCGCACCGCCATACCCACCGCCCACCCTGCGCGAGGCAGGCGCTGGAACGCCACTTCGTTCAGCGGAAAAGCCGGATCGTCGCGGAACACCGAATCGATCTCCGAGCGGTTGGCCAGCACGGCGTCGAGCTGGCCGGCCTTGAGCTGCTCCAGCGCTTCCGCAGCAGTGTCGAAAATCCGCACCTTGTCGCGGAAGCGTCCATTGCCTTCGCCCAGCAGCACCATCGCCGCGATGGAGACCTTCTCGACACCGATGGTCTTGCCATTCAATGCATCGATGCCGTCGAACACCGGCATGCTGCGCGCACTGCGCACCAGCCGCACCGTCTCGACGTGATACGGCGCGAAGATGGTGACCTTACCGTTTTCGTTCATCAGCTGAGGTTCGACCGGCACGTGCAGCATGATGTCGGCCGGCCCGTAACCCAGGTAGTGTCCTTTCCAGACCATGTTACGCAGATCGTCGCCGAGGTTTTCGCCGGCGGGAAAAGGCAGCAGGCTCAGTTTCAGGCCTAGCTTTGAGGCCAGCGCCTGCGCAACCTCGACATCGATGCCGGCGCCCCGATCCGAGAACGGCGCGAACTGTTCATACACCGCCACCTTGAGCGAACCGGATAGACGGATCTTGTCCCACTCCGCATGCGCGGGTGCGGCGGCCACCAGAAGCGCCGCGACGAGGGGGAGCAACGCGCCTGCGCGCGAACGAAAATTCGACATGGTCTGCTCCTCGATCAGTTGGCGGCGTCGCGGCGGGCTTCGAGGTAGGTCTTGATGGCCCACATGGCTTCCTGATTGAACACGCCCTCGAACGGCGGCATGTACACGGCGCCGTTGCGCACCTTGCCATGCCGGATCGAGGTCAGGAAGTAGTTATCGGTCTCCTTGTAGCAGGCCTTCTTCTTGTTGTCGTTTTTGACGTCGGTACAATCGCGGTCGAGCTGACGCAAGTCCGGCGCGATGCCGCCGGTGACCGCCTCCAGTCCGTGACAGCGGGCGCAGTTCTGGTTATAGGCGGACGTCCCGATTTTTAATGCAAGCTTGTTGCCGCGATAAGGATTCTGGTCCAGCCATTTTTCGCCGAGTGGCGTCAGGCCGGTGGTGTCCACCGCCTGCGGCACGACGTTGCCGTGGGCGGTGGCGTAGAGGGATGTCGTGGCCGCGGCGGCGATGACGGTCACGATGGCGAAGATGCGGAATGGATGGTGCATGGTTGTCTCCTGACTGTTTTAATGAGTGATATACAGCCATTGAGCAAATGCCATGCCACGCATTTTCCTCCTTGATCCATCGCACACCTGCTCCAATCTGGAACAGCTGTCACACCCCGGATGTTCAACGCAGGCTGACGGTCTGGCGCTTCCAGGCTGGGTCCTGCCAGCGATAGAACATGCTGAGAGAGGACGGCTTGTCGGCGGTCTTCAGCGTCGCCAGCGTATTGATCTCCACCAGTTCGAAACTGCGCTTGAATTTTCCATCGACACGGGCCTCCCGCGCCACCAGCATGTTCTGCGAGCCGGGCACCCAGCCTGCGAATTCGGCATAGCCGATATCGGGATCGGCGGCGGCAGGCGGCAGCACGTCGACCAGCCAGCCGGCGCTGGTCTGGTGGAACAGCCACATCTCGCGCCAGCCGTCCATCGGTTGTACCGCCAGCGACAGCGCCGTGTTCTGTGCATTGGCCTGCGCGGATGCCAGCCACACAACGCCGTAGCTGCAACGGCGTGCCAACGCATGCTGCTGATCGTGTTTTGCATCGACCAGCGCGACGCAAGTTTCTCCCGGCTGACCGGCCATCGCCTGTACACGCAAGCCGCTGGCGGAAGGCGTCACCGGCCCTGCGACGGCCCAGCGCACGCTGCCTACGCGCACGCCGGCGTCGGCGAATGCGCTCGTGTCGTCCTCGGTCAGTTCGGCGGGATCGACCATCCCCAGTTCATCCAGCGCGCGCTGCGCCGGCTGAGTTGCCGCCTCACCCTTGCGCGCCCGAGCGAATGCCACCGACGACCATACCGCCGCGCGCCGCATGTGGATGCGGTTGCGCATGTGGGGCGCAAGATCCTTCAGGTCCACGCGCTCCAGCACCTCGGCGCGCCAGTCGTCCAGCGCCACGCGCGCACCGGGGCGCAATGCCGGGTCCACGCACTCCTGGCGCGTCAGGCCGAGTATCGCGGTCGCGCGCTGCTGCGGCTCCGACAGCATCGCCAGCACGCGGCGAAACGCTTCGCCGTCGTAGCATAGCTGCATGCGTCCCTCCCGTTCGAAACTGCGGATACCGACGCCGTAGTTGGCGACCACCTCCAAGTGCGCGGCGATCGTGGCATCGCCCTGCTTGCCCTGCTTGGCGGACGCGCGCCGCGCCAGCCGTTCAGCCATCGTGCCCAACGCGTCGAAGGGCTCCGCCGTGATCGCGCTGGCTGGCGCGGCCTTCAGGTAGGCCGCCGTGTAGCTGATGCCCAGCGATTCCGCTCCCGGCGTATCGCGCAGGAAGCGCACTACCGACAGCAATTCCGGCGCGTCCGCCGGCGCCAGCGAAATCCTGCGCACCTGCGAGGCGCGGATGTAGCCTGCGCGCTCACGGCGATAATCGTAGACCTGCAGGAAGTCCTGCTTCTCGCCGCGAATCTCCAGGCTATCGCCTTGCCACAGGACGGCCTGCTGCTGGGCCGCGTCCCTGGGTGCGGCGCGCAACGCGGCCTGGTCCTGTGTAACGATCGCCAGTACGGCGGCGGCAATCATCGACATGATTATTGACCTTCCTTGACGTTGTCTGGAACTTCGCCGCTGACCGTCGCAAGGCGCGGCTGCTTGCCACGCTGGCCGCCCAGCAGCGCAGAGCCGATAAATCCCCCATCGGTCGGCGAAGGCGCGATGATGACCGAGACCTTGTCCGATAATTTGTCCGCCATCGTTTTCTGGATCAGCAGCGGGTTGCGAGTAATCAGATCACCCTCGCGCTCCATCTGCGCGGCGGCCACCTTGCCGACCAGCTCCTGGCGATAGGCCTCCGCATCCGCCAGCTTGCGGCGTGAATCGGCCTCGCCGGCGGCTTCGATAACCCGCGCTTGGGCGTTGCCCTCTGAGGTTTTGATGCGCGCCATTTTCTCCGCCTCGGCCTCCAGCTTGCGCTGCTCGATCTGCTTCTCCTTGAACGGCAGCACATGCGCCATCGCCTGCTCCTGCGCCCTGGCCGCGATGATCTGCTCATTGCCCGCAGCTTCGGCGGCCTTCTCACGGCGAATTTTTTCCGCGTCCGCTTCCAGCGCGGTTTGCTTGACCTGCTTCTCCTTCAGCTCCAGCGTGTAACGCATCTTCTCCGTTTCCAGTTCCTCGGCCAGCAGCTTCTCCATGCCGGCCTGATACTCCGCCGGCAGGGTGATCTTGCCGATGGTGATGCCGCGCAGCGTGACGCCATCGGCAGCCAGCTTGGGTTTAAGCTCCGCCTCGATCGCCTGCTGGATCTCGGCGCGCTTGGTCGAGAAGATCTCGCGCACCGTGTAACGGGTGAACACCTTGTAGATCACACCCTGCACCGCCGGCTCGACGATGGAGCCGTTGATATCGGGCGGCAGCGACTGCGCCATCGCGGCGACGCGGTTCACATCCAGCGCATAGCGCACCGACATGTCCACACCCAGCGCCAGGCCTTCAACCGACTGGAACGGCGCCTTGTCGCTGCCGCTGGGGCGATACACCTGGTCGCGCAGCGACACCTGCCGCAGCACATGCACGCCGGGCACCAGGAACACCGCACCATCGCGCACAGTGATGGCGGAACCAGTCAGCTGATTGGTGCGGATACCCAGGCTACCAGGGGCCAGCTTTGCGATCGGCGGATGCGTCGCCAGACCGTAGACGGCGGCGCCGGCCAGGCCCAACGCCACCACCATCGCGCCGTTGCGGCGCATGCCGTTCGCCATGGCGCCGGCGCCGCCGCCCAACGCCGCGCGCACCGCCTGCACCATCCGTTTGATCCGTTCTGCCATGATATTCACCTTCTGCTGGTTGTTTAAGTTCAGGGCCTATCCCTGAGAGGCATGGTGCGCCGGATGTGGCGGAAGTATCAACGCTGCCGCCGCCCGGCTATCCTCCGTCCGCGTGAAGAAATCCTCACAGCCGATTTGTGACTTTTTCAGTAAAAGCGTGGATACTCGCTGCATTGACAGTCAGTGGAGTACAGCATGGCCAAAGTCGCCGTCATCGAGGACGACCTGCCGACCAGCAATCAGCTGCGGACATGGATAGAATCGGCGCGGCCCGGCATCGTGGTCGACCAATGGTTCAGCCGCGACGAGGCCGAGGCGGCCATCGCGCGCGAACGCTACGACCTGGTGGTGCTCGATATCGAACTGGGACGCGAGCGCCATGCCGGCGTCGCCATCATCAACGCCATCAACAAGCGGCACGCCACGCCGGTGCTGGTCGTATCGGCGATGCCGGCCACTATCTACCGCAGCATCATGAAGGCGCTCGACGCCTGGGACTATCTGCAGAAAGCCACGTTCGAGGAATCCGACTTCATCGAAACCTTCCTGGAGATACTGCGTGCGGTGAAGGAAAAGGCGGAGCCGGCGCATGCCGCCGATGAACTGAGCATGGACCCGCTGCGCCAGCGCACGCCGACCTGGCGCGGCCATCGCATCAACCTGCCGCTGACGGCGCAGCGCATCCTGGCGGCGCTGTTCGCGCGGCGCGGCCAGGTGGTGTCCTATGACGAGCTATTCGAAGTGGTGAAGAGCGGACGCAATCGCGACAACATCCGCAAACACGTCAGCACCATCCGCGACGCCTTCCGCGAGATCGATCCAGGCTTCGCCTGCATCGAGAATATCCCCATGCGCGGCTTCCGCTGGGCCGACACCGAAAGCCATTGATCGTGAACTGGCGCCGGCTCAGCCTCGTCCCCTATCGCCTGCGGCTGCTGCTGCGCGCTGCCTTCGTCTTCCTGATGGCGGCGACGGTGGGCCTGGCGCTGTCGGTGCTTCAACAAGAGAAGCAGCTCAGCTACAAGAACTATCAGGGCAGTTTTCAAAAGACCCGCGTGCAGGTGGCGGCCACGCTGCGCCATCCGACCGGACAACTGGCTTTGCTGAATCCTCAGCCAGCGACCGCCGGCAAGGCGCTGCATCCACTGCTGCTGCCATTCGCCGCGCTCGATTTCGACGACCTGCAAAAGGTGCAGCAGGCGGTGGCGATGTCCGGCTGCCTGGCGCAGTACGGTAACAATGGCTCGCTGTGCGTCGGTATCGGCAATAATCCCTGGGCCGGCGGCTTCATTTACGTCGCAGGTACTTTCGACGGCGCCCAACTGGTGCCGCATACGCGCGGCGACCAGGTGGTGGATCAGGCGCATCGGGTCCAGGTCAAGGTTACCCTGCGCGGCCAGACATACGAGTGGATCGCGCCGTTCGAGGAAAGCACTGAACCGCAAACGCCGGGACACCGCTTCGGTGGCATGCGCGGGCGCCTGACCGGATTCGCCGCGGCCGACGTGGCGCGGGCGAAGGCGCCGGCTGTGAAGGACTTCCGAGGATGGATCTGGCAAAATCCGCGCTGCACAGACCAAACCGCTGCCGACGACGACAGCAACTGCACGCGCAGCGCTTTCTTCTCGCTGCGGTTGCCGGTCGGGGTGCTGCAGGATGCGCTGTTCGAGAAACGCCGCCCGGTCTGGCCGCCGGAAGACCTGGACCGCATCGATGTCCACATCGCGGTGCTGCCTCCGGGCGATGGCCCGCCGCTGCTCGACAGCGCCACCGGTCCGAGCGCGCCGGCGTTTTCATTGGCGGACTTGAAGCCCATGCTGCTGCCCGGAGAGAGTCTGCGGATCCGGCGGCTGGCGGATAGTGTCTCCCCGGCCGCCGCGCTGCCGCTGCTGGTTGGCCCGGTCGATCCTGAAGACCAATCCTGGCATTTCGTGACGACCCTGATTCGCCATCTGCCGGTCGATGCCTATGATGTTCCGCTGGAGGCGAAGGAGGTCATCGCCACGCCGGCCGGCAGCTACGAGGTTCTGCTCAAGGGTGACGTTCGCAGTGTCAGCAAAAGCCTGAGCGTGGTGGCCAGCCGGCTCGTATGGTTTGTCGGTGCGATGCTGGCGGCGCTGATGTTGGCGTGGCTGGTGATCGAGATCGGCATCATCCGCCGCATCAAGGTGCTGATCAAGCGCGCGGACGATGTCGGCGAGCGGGTCAAGGCCGCCAAAGGATTTTCCGAAGCCGACCTTGCCGACTTGCGCGGCGAAGATGAACTGGGCGTGCTCGCCACCGGACTGCATGATCTGCTGCGCCGCGTGCGCGAGGACGTCGAACGCGAGAACATCCGCGCGGAGCAGGAGCGCGACATGTGGCATGCGGTCGGCCACGAGATCATGTCGCCATTGCAGTCGTTGATGGTACTGCATGGTGCGCCCGAGGACGAAAGCCATCGCTACATCAGTCGCATGCAGCAGGCGATCCGTGTGCTGTATGGTCGCGCATCGCCAAGCGAAGCGTTCCAGTCATCCGAGCTGCAAGTCAGCGAGATCGATTTGACGGCGTTTCTATGGAACGTCGCTGAGAATGCGTCATGCATCGGTATTCAGAATGTGGTCTTCCAGGGGGCGAGCGAAACGCTGACCGCTCGGGCCGACGAGTATTCGCTGGAGGATGTCGTCACCCACGTGCTTCGCAACGCGGAACGCTATCGGGCGCAGGACAGCGCGATTACCATTTCGCTGGAGGCCGGCGATACTGGCGCGGCCATCACTATCCGCAACCGCGGGCCACGGATAGCGCCCGATATGCTCACCAAGATTTTCGAATACGGCGTGTCGGACCAAGCGGAATCCGGCGCCAATGGCAATCGTGGCCAGGGCCTGTTTGTCGCGCGCACCTACATGGCCAAGATGGGCGGCACCATCGTCGCGCAGAACGAGGTCGATGGTGTCAGCTTTGTCCTCAACTTGCAGCGGGGCGCCTAGCGCTGCTGGGCGGGCTGCTCCACCAGTTTATTGAGCAGCTGCTCCCGATGCGTCATCACAAATTCGATGAAGGCCGGTTCCTTGACCGCCAGCCGTATCAAGCCAGGCAGCAGTTGATAGCAATAGCCGGCGACGGTCCGGACGGCGGTGTCGTTTTGCAGCGCTGTGCGGGTGATGGCACCGCCATTCGCCGCCAGCATGGGCGCGATGGTGGTGCGGTGTTTATCGATGATGGCCGCAACCGGCCCAGTCAGTTTGTCGTCCATGTCCACGCTCCGTTCGATTGTAGATTACCGAATACTGCCTTGGAGCCGATGATTGAACCGTGCGTCCGCGCAAGCGGGAAACGTATAG
>NZ_JABWEF010000035.1:0-20167 GCF_013369445.1 Duganella sp. BJB1802
GGGCCGCGCCCGTGGCCGCGCCGGCGCACGAGGGCGATCCCGAGGCCATCGTGGTGCGCTCGGAAATCGTCGACGAGCGCCACCGCCTGTGCGGCTACCGTTTTTCCGTGCCCTTCGGCGGCAACCGCGCGCCGCTGCCCGAGCCGGTGCAGATCGAGACCCTGGTGGCCGCGCGCCTGCCGCAGTTCGCGCAGAGCCGCATGGCGCTGGTGCAGCTGAGCGTGGACGCGGTGGTGTTCGACCGCCACCTGCCGCTGGTGGCGCCGCACACCGTCTTCCTGCTGGACCGCAACCAGGCCGCCGGCCTGCCGGTGGACCAGGTCGCCGGCCGCATGACGGCGCTGCGCCAGACCGGCTGCAAGCTGGCGCTGCGCGGCATCAGCCTGGACCCGGCCGACGCGCCGCTGCTGGCGCTGTGCGATATCGCCATGCTGTCGCTGGGCGAGCACACGCTGGCCGATTTCCAGTCCCTGATCAAGCAGTTGCGCATGCGCTATCCCGACCTGAAGCTGGCGGTGGACGGCGTCGAGACCTGGGACGAGCAGCGCATGTGCCTGTCGTGGGGCTGCAATTACTTCATGGGCCACTTCCTGACCACCAGCGACAAGGTGGACCCGGACGCCAAGATCGACCAGAGCCGCATGACCTCGATCGAGCTGCTCAACCTGCTGCGCAGCGACGCCGAGCTGCCGGCCATGATCGAGGTGGCCAAGCGCGATCCGGGCATGACCTACCAGGTGCTGCAATGGGCGAACGCGCCGAGCAACGGCCAGACCACCAAGGTGACCAGCCTGCAGCAAGCCTTCATGGTCCTGGGGCGCAACCAGCTGTACCGGGGCTTGACGGTGTCGATGTTCCGGCTGGGCGGCGGCGCCAACGAGGCGCGCGACGAATCGCTGCTGGAGGTGGCGCTGACCCGCGCGCGCTTCCTGGAAACCTGCAGCAAGCTGCCGCAGGCCAAGCGCGACGAATTGTTCCTGGTGGGATTGCTGTCGCTGTTCGACGTGCTGCTGGGCGTGCCGATGGCCAACCTGGTCGACAAGATGCACCTGTCGGACGACATCCGCGACGTGCTGCTCAGCAAGGGCGGCGCCTACGGGCCCTATCTGACGATGGTGATGCTGCTGGAACGCGACAGGGTCCAGCGGGCGCTGGAGATCGCTGAAAAGCTGGAGCTCGATGTGGAGGGGCTGGCCACGGTGGGCCAGGCGGCCTTCAAGTGGGCGCAGGAATCGCTGCAGCACACCCACGCCGATGACGAATAACAACTGGGGTCAAGTCTGACATTCGGACACGAGCTCTTCCGTAGCGAGCGCAACGGTACAGCCCGTGTCCGAATGTCAGACTTGACCCCCAGGGTTTATTTGAGCCAGAGGCGGATCGAATCCCAGGCGCGGCCGAAGATCGAGGCTTGATCGACGGTTTCCAACGCCACCACCGGCAACTCCAGCAGCGGCTTGCCATCCACCATCATCTTCAGCGAACCGACGCGGCTGTTCTCGGCCAGCGGCGCGACCAGCGGATCCTTGCGCTCCAGCAGCGGCTTCATCTTGGCGGCAACGCCCTTCGGCACCGTCACCAGCACGTCGCTGGCGAAGCCGATCTTGACCGCGTTCTTGGAACCCTTCCAGATTTCCGGCGTGGCGATGGCCTGGCCCTTGGAGTACAGCTTGACCGTGTCGAAGTTCTGGAAGCCCCAGTTGAGCAGCTTCTGGCTTTCCTGCGTGCGCGACTGGTCGGACGTGGTGCCCAGCACCACCGACACCAGGCGGCGCTCGCCGGCGCCGTTCGGACGGTGCGCCGACGCGATCATGCAGTAGCCGGCCGCCTCGGTGTGGCCGGTCTTCATGCCGTCCACGGTCGGATCCAGCCACAGCAACCGGTTGCGGTTCGGCTGGGTGATCTTGTTGTAGGTGAAGCTCTTGACCGAGTCGATCTTGTAGAACTCCGGGTAGTCCAGGATCACGCGCTTGGCCAGCACCGACAGGTCTTGCGCGGTCGAATAGTTCTCCGGGCTCGGCAGGCCGTGCGGGTTGGCGAAGTGGGTGTTGGTCAGGCCCATGCGCTGGGCTTCCTTGTTCATCATCACCACGAAGGCCGACTCGTCGCCGGCGACCGCTTCGGCCAGCGCCACGGCCGCGTCGTTGCCCGACTGGACCATCAGGCCGTACAGCAGGTCGTTGATGCTGACCGGCGTGGCCGGGTCGATGAACATCTTGGAGCTGCTCGAATCGACCTTCCACGCCTTGGTGGAGACGTTGACCATCTGTTTCAGGTCAATTTTCTTGTCGCGCAGCGCGCCGAAGGTGACGTAGGCCGTCATGATCTTGGTCAGCGAGGCCGGCTCGATGCGGGCGTTCGGGTCCTGCGAGGCGATGATCTGGCCGCTGGTGGCGTCCAGCAGCAGCCAGGACTTGGCGGCGATGGTCGGCGGCGGCAGGGTTTGCGCGACGGCGGCGGACATCAACATCACACTGGTGGCCAGTGCCGCGATAAATTTTTTCATGGGATGCTTTATTCGGTGAAAAGTTGAAGGCGTGGGAATTATAGGGGTTTAATCCGCGCTTGCGGTGTCCGTTTCCGTCTCGGCAACATCGGTCGTGCGGTGCCACAGCTGCGTGACCCAGCCCTTGATGTGCTGCAGCTTGCGGTGGAAGAAGTGGTCGGCGCCCGGGATCACGATCACCGGAATGTCCTGCGGCCGCAGCCAGTCCAGCACGTCGATCAGCGGGATGGTGTCGTCGTTTTCTCCGTGGATCAGGATGGTGTCGGCAGGCACCGGCGCCATCTCCCATTTCTTGGCCGCGCTGCCGACCAGCACCAGGCGCTCGGCCGGCGTGCCGGCGGCGGCCAGGCGCTGCGCCAGTTGCGACTGCACGAAGGTGCCGAACGAGAAGCCCGACAATGCCACCGGCAGGCCCGGATACCTGGCCGTCATCCACGCGTGCAGGATGCCCATGTCGTCGGTCTCGCCGTGGCCGTGGTCATGCACGCCCTCCGAGGCGCCGACGCCGCGGAAGTTGATGCGCGCCACCACGTAGCCAAGGTTGACGAAGGTGCGCGCCAGCGTGACGGCGACCTTGTTGTCCATGGTGCCGCCGTACAGCGGATGCGGATGGGCCACCAGCGCGATGCCGCGCGGCGTGCTCTTCGGATAGTCGAGGATGCCTTCCATTTGGCCGGCGCCGCCGGCCAGGGTGAATTTTTCGTTCTTGTTCATGTTCTTCAGATCTTGAGACGGTCGACAACCTTGCCCTGCACCAGGTGGGTGTCGATGATTTCATCGATGTCGCTGGTGTCGACGTAGGTGTACCAGGTGCCTTCGGGATAGACCACCAGCACCGGGCCTTCTTCGCAGCGGTCCAGGCAGCCCGCCTGGTTGATGCGGACCTTGCCCTCGCCGTTGATGTTGAGTTCCTTGCAGCGCTTCTTGGCGTGTTTCTGCGCGGTTTCCGCGCCGTGGTCGCCGCAGCTGTTGCGGCCGTCGTCACGCTTGTTCATGCAGAAGAAGACGTGGTGTTTGTAGTAGGGAGTATCGCTCATGGCTGTACCTCGGGGAAAATGTAGCCGCTATGATACCCGCTTAGGCTTAGTCACGGCTTATTGAGCTTGTGAGACGGCAGCCACAGGAACCATACCGCGAAGAAGGGCCACAGCAAGGTCAGGAACTGCGCCGCGCCGTTGAAGTTGAGGAACTTGCCCTGCACCCAGGTCTGTAAGGTGGCGACGAAATACGGGTTGGCCGGCGTGGTGTTGACGATCACCAGGCTCAGCAGCAACGTGGCCACCGCCAGCCGCCGCTGCGCCACATGGGGCGCGAAGGCCAGGCCGGCCAGCATGATGGCGCCGATCAGGAAGCCGCCCTCGGCGCCCGGCGTGACCCAGACGAAGGCGTTCTCCGGCGAGAACAACAGCGCCGTCGCCAGCGCCTTGACGACGATGGCGGCGCCTATCATGCCGCCCACCAGCAGCCCGCGCGGCGCCGGCTTGCGCAGCAGGCACAGCAGCGTCAGCGCGGCGCCCACCATGCCGCAGGCGGTGATGATGGTTTCCGACAGCCAGTATTGTTCCACCGTCAGGATGGTATCCGGGCGGACATAGCTGGCCAGGTCGATGTCGGTGTCGAGCAGCTGCGACAGCCACTCCGACAGGATGGGCAGCAGCTGCCCCAGGCCAAACAAAAAGCTCTGCGGATACATCTGCGCCAGCGGCCACAGCGCCAGCAGCACCAGGCCCTGGCTGGCGTGCGGCGCGAACCAGGCTTGGCGCAGGCGTTGCAGCTGGCTGCGGTCCAGCAGGCGGCGCACGGTCAGCACGCCGATCACCGCGCCCATCGCGCAGCCGGCGGCGTTGGTGTAGAAGTCCAGGTTGGACGAGACGCGGCTCGGCAGGTAGGTCTGCACGCCCTCCATCAGGCCGGACAGCAGCACGCCGCCGGCGGCCGCCATCAGCCACGCGACGATGCCCCTGAAGCGCGGGTACAGCGCGTACACGATCAGCGTCCCCAGCGGCATGTAGCCGATCACGTTGGTGATGGCGTCGAACTTGGTCCAGTAGCGCGGCATGCTGGTGTTTTCCAGGAAGATCAACGGCGACAATCCCTGGTTGTGCCAGCCCGAGAACGGGAACCAGCTGGCGTAGACGATCAGCAGCACATAGGCCAGCAGCGCCGCCCGCGTGAACGGCGACGGCTTGCTGGCCGGCTCCGGTGTGGGCGCGGCCGGCGGCGCTGCTGGCGTGGAGTCCGTCATTCCTTCTGCGGCGGCAGGGTCGCCAGCCAGGCCAGCACGTCGGCGGTGACGGCGTCGGTGGCTGCCGCCAGCGCCTGGGCGCCGCCGGCGGCGTCCGGGCTCGGGGCCGGGCTGCTGCGGGTGAAGGTTTTCTGGTCCACCAGCTTGTGGTTGCGGAACAGCGAGGCGCGCAGGTCGACCACGCCGGTGCTGCTGGTGGCGCTGTCGAAGTTCTGCGCGAAGTCGTTGACCTCCATGCGCAGCACGGTCGGGCTGGCGGCGGCGTCGGTGGTCGACAGCACCTTGACGCCGGCCTGCGCGATGCGCGCCTTCATGCGCTGGGTCATCAGCTGGAACGGCGTGGCGGTCCACTGGTTGTAGGCGTAGGGGCGCGACTGGCGCGCGTCCGCGTACAGCAGGCGGTATTGCATGCGTTCCGTGTCGAGCGCGTTGGGGCCGGCGATGTCGGCCACGATCAGGGCGCCGATGGCGGCAGGCGCCGGCGCGGGCGCCTGCGGCAGCGGGCCGAAATCGTATTGCGCGGTCGGCTGGCCCTTGCTGGCGCAGGCGCCCAGCAGGGCGGCGGCAGCGGCGATGGCGATGGC
This sequence comes from Duganella sp. BJB1802, assembly GCF_013369445.1. Taxonomy (NCBI): domain Bacteria; kingdom Pseudomonadati; phylum Pseudomonadota; class Betaproteobacteria; order Burkholderiales; family Oxalobacteraceae; genus Duganella; species Duganella sp. BJB1802. The sequence goes on from NZ_JABWEF010000035.1 coordinate 5,336, forward strand.
GTTGCGGATAGCGGAAGTCATCTGGTGATCCTTATTTGGACGAGGCGGAAAAGCCTTCTTCGCCGGGGCCGGGCGGCGTGCCGGGCGAACCGAAGATCAGGCTTTGCGGACGGTCGTTAATCTTGTTCATGGTCTTGCGCAGCGCGCGCATCGAGGCCTTGGTGTCGTCGGACAGCGAGTTCACCTGCGGCAGCGTGTCGAGTTCAATGCCGCCGGCCACCGCCTCCACCGAGCCGCCGATGCGGTCGGCGGTGGCGGCGATGCGGGCGATCGGGCCGTCCGGCGCCTGCAGGGTTTTCACGAGCCGGTCCGAATCGTTGGCCAGCGTGTTGAAGGAGTTCAGCGTGTGCTGCGTTTGTTCGGCCAGCGCCGGCAGCCTGGCGATGGTCGGCTCCAGCTTGGACGGCAGTTCGCGGTAGGCGTTGGCGGTGGCGCTGACGTCGGAGAACGCGGCGAGGATGGTCTTCTGGTTCTCGGGGCTGAGCAGCGTATTGAGCTTGCGCGTCACTTCCTCGGACTGGGTCAGGATCTCCTTGCCGCGCTTTTCCAGCTGGTCGAAGAAGCCGGCGCGCAGCGGAATGCGGGCCGGGTTGTCGCTGTTGGTGGCCAGCAGCGGCGAACCGACCTTGTCGTCGTCGAGCTGGATGAAGGCGATGCCGGTCACGCCCTGGTAGCCCAGCGTGGCGAAGGTGGTCTTGGTGATCGGCGCGTCGGTGTTGATGTTGAGGGTGACGAGGATCTGTCCGGCCACCTTGGGATCGAAGGCAATGCCGCCGACCTTGCCCACCTCCAGCCCGCGATAGCGCACCGGCGCCTGCGGGTTCAGGCCAGGCACCGATTGCGCGGTGGCGATCACGTAGGGGATGCGTTCGACGCGGTCGCGGTTGAACCACAGCCCGAACAAAATGGCCGCGATCAGCAGCGTGATCGTGAAGAAGCCGGTGGTGAGTGCGTGGGATCGGTTTTCCATCAGTGGTGCTCCGTATTGGTTTTTTCGTCCAGCGCTTCCAGCGCGCGGCGGCCACGGTCGCCGAGGAAGAACTGCTTGATGAACGGGTGGTCGATGGTCAGCAGGTCGCGCAGGGGGCCGAGCGCGATCACATGTTTTTCGGCCAGCACGGCGATGCGGGTCGACAGGGCGAACAGCGTATCGAGATCGTGGGTGACCATCACCACCGTCAGCCCCAGCTCGCGGTGCAGCGATTTGATCAGCGAGACGAAGGCCTCGGACAGGTCGGGATCGAGGCCGGCGGTCGGTTCGTCGAGGAACAGCAGGCGCGGTTCGAGCGCCAGCGCGCGCGCCAGCGCCACCCGCTTGACCATGCCGCCGGACAGGTCGGACGGCATCTTGTTGGCGTGCTCCGGGCCCATGCCGACCATGTTCATCTTCAGCAGCACGGCGTCGCGCACCAGGTCCTCGGGCAGCGTGCCCAGTTCGCGCATCGGCTGGGCGATGTTCTCGAACACCGTCAGCGCCGAATACAGCGCGCCCTGCTGGAACAGCATGCCCCAGTGGTTGCGCAGCTGCTGCAGCTGCTCGGAGCCGATCTCGCTGATGTCCTCGCCGAACACGCGCACGCAGCCGCGCGCCGGCGTCTCCAGCCCGAGCATCTGGCGCAGCAGCGTGGTCTTGCCGGTGCCGGAACCGCCGACGATGGACAGGATCTCGCCCTGCACGATCTCCAGGTTCAAGTCCTGGTGCACCACAGTGCGGCCGTACTTGGTCCACAGGCCGGTGATCTCGACGATCGGCACGCTGCCGTCCAGCGTCAATTCGCCGGTGCCGGGGCCGCAGGCTTTTTCGGGGACGAGCGCTGGATTGGCCATCAGAACCCCACGCCGCTGAAGACGATCGCGAACACGGCGTCGGCCAAGATCACCGCGGTGATCGCCGTGACCACCGAGGTGGTGGTGCCGCGCCCCAGGCTCTCCGTGTTCGGCTTGATGCGCAGGCCGAAGTGGCAGGACACCAGCGCGATCAGGATGCCGAACACCGTGCCCTTGCCCAGGCCGATCATATAGTTCGCCAGCGGCACCGCGTCCGGCAGCTTGAGGATGAAGTATTGCGGCGACAGGTTCAGCTCCACCTTGGCCGACACCATGCCGCCCAACAGCGCGATGGTGTCGGTCCAGATCACCAGCAGCGGCATGGCGATGGCCAGGGCCAGCACCTTGGGCATGATCAGGCGGAAGCCGTGCGAGATGCCCATCACCAGCATGGCGTCGAGTTCCTCGGTCACGCGCATCACGCCCAGCTGCGCGGTGATGGAGGAACCGGAGCGGCCGGCCACCAGGATCGCCGCCAGCAGCGGCCCCAGTTCGCGGATGATGCTCATGCCCAGCAGGTTGACCAGGAAGATGTCGCCGCCGAAGTTGCGCAGCTGCTGCGCCGACAGGTAGGAGAACACCACGCCGATCAAAAAGCCGACCAGCGCCGTGATGCCCAGCGCCTGGAAGCCGGCGTGGAAGATGTTCGCGGAGATTTCCTTCCACGGGCCGCGCATCGGCGCGCGAGCGAAGCGCCACAGTTCCTGCACCACCTGGCCGATCAGCGAGGTGAGGGCGATCAGGTGCTCGAAGAACAGCAGCATCGCGAAGCCGAGCTTCATCACCCACGTCAGGCGCTGCGGACGGGCCGCCGGCAGTTCGAGCTTGCCGGTCGATTCGAGGCGATTGAAGAATTCTTCCTGGCCCGGCGCCAGTTGCAGGTCGGCCGGGCGGGTCTTGCCCCAGGCGTTCCACAGCAGCTGGGCGCCGATGTGGTCCATGCTGTCGATCGCCGTCAAATCCCATTTGACGCCGTCGGCCTTGAGGGTCTTGATCAGTCCCGTAATGGTGGCCATGGTCTTGCCCTGGGCCAGAGCGTGCACTTGCCAGGTGCCGCCGGCGGCGACCGAAGGCCCCTTGGCGGCACCGGGATTGAGAGTGAGAGTGGGCTCTTTGGCGATAGGCATTGCGTCAGTTTAAGGGAGTTTGGCCCTGGCCGCCACCAGTGCTTGCGCGGCGGGCAGCGGCCCCGCTCACGCGGCCAGCCTGCGGGCCTGGCGTTTGGGCGCCGGCGTCTCGGTGGCCTTGGGCTTGGCGCCGGCGTAATCGCTGGCCAGCAGCGCCTCGGCGGCCTCCTTGTCCATGCCCTGGCTGTGCAGGTATTTCGCCACCATCGCCACCAGGCGTTCCAGCGCGATGCGGTGGGTGGCGTCGGTGTTCGCGTACAGCCAGTCCGAGAAGGCCATGAAGCGGCCGAAGGCGTCGTCGCCCAGCAGCACCGGCAGCGTGTGGCCGAAGCGGCCGGAATTGGCCACCAGGTCCCAGTAGCGCGCGAAGCGCACCAGGCGCTGCATGGTCGGGAAGTCGATGTCGCGATTGGCCAGGATGGTGTAGGGCGCGTACGGCTCGAACACCAGGCCGTATTCCTGCGTGTGGCGGATGATGGGCGTGCCGCGCAGCCGCTTGAGGATGCCGAACTGGATCTCGTGCGGATTGAGCGCCCACAGCTTGTTGAAGCCTTCGGCGAAGCTCTCCACCGTCTCGCCGGGCAGGCCGGCGATCAGGTCCACGTGCATGTGGGCGTTGGAGTGCTCGGTCAGCCAGCGGATGTTGTCGGCGGCCTTCTGGTTGTCCTGCTTGCGGCTGACCAGCGTCTGCACCGCCGGGTTGAAGCTCTGGATGCCGATCTCGAACTGCAATGCGCCGTGCGGGAATTTGCCGATGCCCTCTTTCAGTGCGTCCGGCAGGTGGTCCGGCACCAGCTCGAAGTGGGCGTAGACCGGATCGTCCGGATTCGCCTCCAGCTTATCGAGGAAGAACTGCATGATCTTCAGGCTGGTCTTGATATTCAGGTTGAAGGTGCGGTCGACGAACTTGAACAGCCGCGCGCCGCGCGCGTGCAGCGCCTCCATCTCGGCCAGGAAGTGGTCGAGCGCGAACGGCCACGCCGTCTTGTCCAGGGCAGACAGGCAGAACTCGCACTTGAACGGGCAGCCGCGCGAGGCTTCCACGTAGATGGTGCGGTTCTTGATGTCGTCGTCGGTGTAGAGCGAGTAGGGCAGCTTGATCTCGGCCATCGGCGGCTGCACGCCGGCGTGGATCTTCATCAGCGGCTTGGGGCCGTTGAGGATTTCGCCGCACAGCTTGGGGAAGGTGACGTCGCCCCAGCCGGTGATCAGGTAGTCGGCCAGCTTGACGATTTCCTGCTCGTTCGATTCGTAGGACACCTCCGGACCGCCCAGCACCACGGTCACCTGCGGCGCCACGCGCTTGAGCATGGCGACGACCTTGGTGGTCTCCTCGACGTTCCAGATGTAGATGCCGAAACCGACGATCTTCGGCGCGTGCGCCAGGATGCGTTCGACGATCTCGGTGGTCTTGGCGCCGATGACGAATTCCTGCAGGCGCGTCTGCTCCTGCAGCTTGCCCATGTTCGCCAGCAGATAGCGCAGGCCCAGCGAGGCGTGGGTGTAGCGGGCGTTGAGGGTGGTGAGCAGGATGGACATGACGGGCGTATGGATCGGCGAAACCGCTATTTTACGCTTTCGTACCGTGCGCGCCCTTGGTTGCTGAGTTGGCATGTTATTATTTATAACTTATTACTAACTTGGCAATCGTCGCCCATGAATAAAAAAATACTGGTCGGATCGCTCGCCGGAGGCGCGGTGGTGTTGGCCGCCGTAGCCGCCTACCGGCTCCTGGGCTGGAATCTCATGGGGGACGTCAACAGCTTGAAGCTGGACTTGTCCCGGCCGGACGCGCTGGTGATGACCAAGAGCCTGTCGTCGCTGCCGCGCGACCTGCTGACGGTGCCGCTGGCGCGCGATGTGCTGCGCGAGGAATTCCTGTTCTACTACGAGCAAAGCGAGGACCGGCTGGGCCTCAAGGGCAGCCTGCGGCGCATCGCCTACGAACATGAACTGGGCTGGGGCGACCAGCTGCTGCGCATGGTGCTGGACCAGCCGGCGGAAGTGGCGCTGTGGCGCGACGCCGACGGCTCGCTCAAGCACTTCGCCATCGCCGTCTCGCGCAACCAGCTGACACGCTTGCTGGAGGAGGCGGGCAAGGTCGCGCTCAAGGACACGCAAATGAGCGTGGCCGGCGAGTTGCGCGTCGACGGCGACAAGGTGCCGGTGTATGCGCTCAACTACGCCTACAACCGCACCATGCTGTTCGCCGCGCACGGCCAGCGGCTGGTGATCCTGTCGCATCCAGGCATGCTGTATGGCGGCGCCCAGGGCAAGAGCGCCGACAGCGCGGCCGGCAAGACCGTCGCCAGCCTGCTGGCGTCGGACCAGTCCAAGCAGAACATCTTCCATCCGCAGTTCCATCTCGACCAGGCGGCGCCGGATGGCCACAGCATCGCCGTCAAGGCGGACTTCCTGTCCTTCGGCTACCAGCCCTTCTTCGGCGCGCTGGAAGCGCTGCGCTTCGATTTCAGCAAGGGCGCGTGGCGCTCCGAGGTGCTGGTCAACGCGGACAAGCTGCACAAGGGCGGCTACGACAACGCCGCCCTATGGCCGGTGCTGCCGCACGATCCGAGCGCCTGCTTCAGCGTGCCGGTGGACTGGGACGCGCTGCAGCCGATGCTCAAGCAAATGAGCGGCAAGACCTCCGAACCGGTGCTGCCGCTGGCCACCCAGCTGCAAGGCCCGGCCGCCGCGTGCTGGTACGGCGGGTCGCGTTTGCACACGCCGGTGTTCGTGGCCACGCGCCAGGCGAAAGCGGGCGGCGAGGCGCTGTACGGCAGCCTGTTCACGGCGGCCATCGGCGGCAAGGACTCGGTCCGCAAGACGGAAGCGAAGGGCGTCACGCGCTGGGAGCGCACCGTGGCGACCTCGATGGGCGAGGCCAAGCCGGCGCTGGCGGTGGCTGGCGACACGGTGGTCTTCTCCGCCGACGGCAAGCTGGTGGACCAGGTGCTGGCGGTGCGTCGCAAGCAGGCACCCGCCGCCGCCGACCTGCTGCCGGACGCCGGCCATACGGTGGGCCTGATCGCGCCGGCCTCGCTGGCGCAGCTGATCGAGCGCGAAGCCTACGACACGCTGCCGGCCGCTCATGAGCCGGTGCTGCGTGCCGCGGCCAATGAACATCTGGCGCCGCGCCTGGCCGCGTTGAAGAAGTATCCGCCGTACCGCATGGTGCTCAAGCGCCTGCCGGCCAGCGGCACCGCATGGGAAACGCTGGAATGGCAGGCGGTCCAGCGATGATGCAAAGGCGTTCCGCGTTGCGCTGGCTGGCGTGCGCCGGCGCGGCGGCCGCGTCTCCTGCCTGGGCCTTGCGCGAGGCGGTGGAAGCGTCCACGCGACTGTCGCAGGCGCAGAGCCGCGCCTTCCAGGCGTGGATGCTGCGCATCGTCACGGCGCAGATCGAACGCGGGCCGTCACCGCGCTGGACCCACCGCGACTGCGCGGGCCTGGTGCGCTTCGCCGTCAACGAGGCGCTGGCCGTGCACGACGCGCGCTGGCTGCGCGCCAACGGCATCGCTAGCGACCGCCGCCTGCCGCCCGAACTGGAGCTCGACGCCGGCCAGGCCGCGCTGCGCAACCGCTGGGTGCAGACCGGCGGCACGGTCGGCCACTTCGTCACGGCGCTGGCGCTGGTGCAGCACAACAGCCGCTTCGTCGCGCGCGAGATCAGCCAGGCGCTGCCCGGCGACCTGCTGTTCTTCGACCAGGGCGACGAACAACACCTGATGGTCTGGATGGGGGCGAGCATCGCCTACCACACCGGCACCGTTACCCCCGACGACAATGGTCTGCGGACCGTCGATATCAAACAACTCACGACCTGGAAGGACACGCGGTGGCAACCTGCGTCCAACAATCCCAATTTCGCCGGTGTATTCCGGCTGTCATTTCTGTCATGAAGCTGCTGCTCACCAGTGTGCTGTCCCTGTTCCTGATCGGAAGCGCCGTGGCGCAGCCGGAGCCGAGCTATTACACGCCGTTCAAGGGCGAGCCGTTCTTCCTGCTGTCCGACGCCACTTATGGCAGCGCCGACGAGGCGCGCGTGCGCCTTGAGGTGCCGGGGCGCGACATGGGCCGCATGAATCTCGAAGCCTATTCCGGCGCCGACATCGTGTTGTACCGCGTGCCCGAGCCGATGGCCTTCCTGAAGAAGCAGCCCAACCTGCACCGCATCCAGGTGGAGGGCAATTTCCAGGGCGAGGGTCTGGCCAACACACTGAGCTTCTTGTGGGACAGCTGGTGGAAGCAGTCGCGCCTCTTCTGGCGCAAGCTGTTCTCGGCCGAGGCGCGCCTCTCGGTGACCAGTGAGCATCCGAAGCTGGCCACCAACGACGCGATCCGCCGGCCGACGGTGTTCGTCAATAACCCGCAGTACAAGCCGATCAAGGGGATGGAGCTGGTCGACAGCTTCCGTTATCCGATCTGGCAGGCCGCGCCGATCGCGCCGCCCAAAGGCGTGAAGCTCGACGGATCGAGCAGCGACTTCGTCGTCCCCGGCGCCGGCAACGTGATGATCCCGCTCGGCAAACGCAAACCGGGCCTGTACCTGGTTGAAGCCATCATCGGCCAGCACCGTGCCACGACGCTGGTGTTCGTGTCGGATACGATGGCCGTGACCAAGGTGTCGTCCGGCCAGATGCTGGTGTGGGCCGCGCGGCGCGACAATAGCGCCGCTGTCGCCGGCGCCAGCGTGGCCTGGACCGATGGCACCGGCGTGCTGCAATCGGCCACCACCGGCGCCGACGGCGTCGCGTCGATGGAGCGCGGCAGCCCTGAACATACCTATGTGTTGGGCGAGGACCGCGCCGGCGGCGTGTTCGTGTCCGAGAACTTCTACTACGACAGCGAGATCTATAACACCAAGCTGTATGCGGTCACCGACCGGCCGCTGTACCGCCCCGGCGACGAGGTCAATGTCAAGTTCATGGGACGGGAGTTCACGTCGGCGCGCGCCTCGCAGGCTGCCGCGGCGGCACCCATCGGCCTGACCGTGTTCGATCCGAACGGCACGCCGCTGTTGACGCAAACGCTGCAGCTGTCGGGCGATACCGGCGCCGACACCCGCTTCCGCCTGCCGGAGCAGGCCACCGCCGGCGGCTATGAGCTGCGCTTCACCTATAAGGACGGCGTCTACGGCGCGGCCTTCCGCGTGGCCGAATACATCAAGCCTCACTTCGAGATCAACATCCAGCCGTCCAAGCCGGAGTTCAAGACCGGCGAGGCGGTCAAGGGCAGCATCGCGCTGCGCTACCCGGACGGCAAGCCGGTGAAGAACGCCACCATGACGCTGTCGCTGCGCAGCCAGCAAAACAGCATGGTTGACGGCGAGTTGCGTTACAGCGGCTTGTTCCCGGTGTCGCTCAAGACCGAGGAAGTGGTCAGCGACAGCAGCGGCAATGTGGACTTCTCGCTGCCGCCGGCCGCCGATCCTTCGCGCTACATCCTGACGGTGCTGGCCACCGACGGCGCGGCCTACCGCGTCAAGGTCACGCGGGAGCTGATGATCGAGCGTTCCAGCACCACCTACACTTTGAAGCCTGCGCGTCAGTTCTCCGATCCGGGGCAGAAGGTGCATTTCGACCTGGTGGCCGACGGCCAGGGTTCGGCGCGTCCGGTGCGCTGGGAGATGGTGCAGCTGGAGCGGCAGACCAAGACGTCCGGCGCCTTCGATCCGGCCGCCAAGGGATGGGACGTGACCTTCCCGGATTCCGGTTCCTACCAGCTGTCGCTGCGCGACGAGCGCGGCAACCTGCTGGCGGCGGCCAGCCACTGGGTCAGCGGCGACGGCGTGCAGGCCACGCCGGGCAGCATCGAGATTGTGCTGGACCGCGCGCGCTATCGCCCGGGCGAGACGGCCGAGGCGCTGATCACCTTCTCCGACAAGGTGGACCAGGCGCTGCTCACGCTGGAGCGCGACAAGGTCGAGCAGTATGGCCTGATGGCCGGCGGCGCCGACTGGTACAAGGCGCAGCGCGTGGGGCCGAAGCAGTGGCGCGTGCGGATACCGGTGAAGGAGGAGCATGGCCCCAACATGACCTTCTCGGTGGCCTACACCCGCAATGGCGATTTCGTGTTCGAGAACGCCGGCCTGCAGGTGATCGAGCCGCGCATCGCGCTGCAGTTCAAGACCGACAAGGAGGTCTACCAACCCGGCGAGAAGGTGACGCTGGACGTCAAGGCCACGCTGGACGGCAAGCCGCTGAGCACCATGGTGGCGCTGGGCGTGGTCGATGAGATGATCTACGTGCTGCAGCCGGAGATCGCGCCGGAGATCGGCGACTTCTTCTACCATCCGCGCCGCAACAACGTGCGTACCACGGCCAGCCTCTCTTTCATCAGTTACGACATGGCGCAGGGCCGCAGCGGCGGCGCGCCGGCGCGGCACAACTACAATGAGCGCGGCGTCAAGGTGCTGGAGCGGCCGCGCCGCGACAACATCGACACGGCCTACTGGGCGCCGTCGCTGAAGACCGATGCGGACGGCAACGCGCGCATCAGCTTCACCATGCCGGACGCGCTGACCCGCTGGCGCATCACCGGCCGTGCGATGGATGCGCAAGGGCGCGTGGGCCAGCGCACCGGCTATCTGCGCTCGGACAAGAACTTCTACGCCAAGTGGACCGCGCCCGACTGGATGCGCGCCGGCGACGCGCCGCGCGCCACGGTGGCGGTGTTCAACCAGACCAGCGCCGCGCAGACGCTGGAGGTGATCCTGTCCGGCGGCACGCAGCCCAAGACCGAGAAACTGAGCGCCAAGCCTGGCGTCAATTATGTCGAGTTCCCGCTGGCGGCGGTCTCCGGCGCCTTGCGCCTGGAGCTCAAGCAGGACGGCAAACTGGTCGACGCACTGGACACCACGATGCAAACCCTGCCTGCGGCCTGGCTCAGCCCCCGCACGCTGACGTTGCCGCTGACCGGCGCCGAGACCGCGTTCAAGCTGCCCGCCGATGCGCGCAATATCCGCGTTTCGTTCGCGCAGGGCGCGGCCAGCCACTTCGCGCGCATCGCCGATGACTTGATCGAGTACCCGTACGGCTGCGTGGAGCAGACCGCGAGCCGCTTGATTCCGTTGACGCTGGCCCTGCAAAGCATGCCGGCGGACGCCGCGCAGCTGCGCGAACGCCTGCAAGCCACGCTCACCGCGCAGCGCCTGCGACTGGTGGCGATGGCCGGACCCAACGCGGTCTTCGGCTGGTGGGGCAACGCCACGGCGGGCAGCGCGCTGATGACGGGCTACGCCTATTACGCGGACTGGTATGCGTCGCGCGCGTTGCGCATCGAGTTGCCGCCCGAGCACTGGAATAGTCTGTTGACCGTGTACAGTGAGCAGGGCCTGAAGGATGCGCCGATCGACCGCGCGCTGGTGCTGTGGATGGCCCGCGACATCGGCCTGCCCACCAAGACGCTGGCCTCGGGCCTGGTCGACGACATGGCCGCCGTCACCTTGGCAGGCAAGCCGCATACGGGCGGCGACACCGGCAGCCTGCTGCTTGGCGCCGGCGATGACCGCGAAGCGCAGGCGATGGCCTTGGGCCTGACGTCGGTGGTCGCAAGCCAGAACGGCGTGGCGTTGCCGCCGGCCCTGCAGCAGCAGGTCACCGCCGCGTGGAGTGTGTTGCGTTCGTCGAAGGCGCCGGTGGCGCAAGCCTTGCTGATGCTGGCCGGCGAAGTGCCGCCGTCGCAGGCCGACGCGGTACTGGCCAGCGTTCGCGCGGATATGCCGACGCTGGACCGTTCGATGACGCTGTTGTGGGTACAGAAAAAACTGGGCGGCGCATCGTTCGGCAAGGCGCCGGCGCTGGCGTTGGACGGCCCTTGGCAAAAACAGGAGAGCCGCAGCGGCCAGCCGGTCTGGCGCTGGAACGACGCCAAGGCCCTGCCGGAGCAGCTCAAGTTGGCGGCGGCATCGGGCGCCGCGCCTGCGGGCACGGTGGCCGTGGTGCAGTACGACAGCCGCGCGGCGGAAGCGTCCACCTTGCCGGTCACCGTCGAGCGCCGCATCCTGCGCATGAAGCAGGGTAAGGACGGCTACACCACGGAGCTGGTCAAGCCGGGCGAGGCGCTCAGCACCGCCGAGCTCTATCTGGATGAGATCACGCTGAAACCTGCGCCCGGCTCCAAGCATCGCTTTGGCTTGCTGGAGGTGGCGCTGCCGCCCGGCGCGATGGTCGAGTCGAGCACCTGGGGCATGGTGATGGCCGGTGAAAAACCGACGCCGCTGGAGCGCGCGCGCCATGCCGAGCGCCGTGACGGCTACGCGGTGCCGGTCGATCCGCTGGAGGAGACCGTAACGGTGCGCCACCTGCTGCGCTTTGCGCAAAAAGGTAGCTACGTGCTGCCGCCGACGCGCTTCCACCGCATGTATCAGCCGGAGCAGAAGGCGCTGGAAGGCGCCGGCAAGACCATGCGCGCGCTGAAGGTGGAATGATGCGCAAGTCGGCGCTTTCCCGCGTACTGCGTCCGGCGGCTGTATTGGCCTTGTTGGCCGTGCAGCCGCTGGCCGTGTCGTCGCGGGCGGCGTCGCTGGACGTGGCCTGGTGGCGCGATGGGAAAACCGAAGTGCTGCAATTGCGGCAGGGCGGTCCCGCGCCGCAACCTTTCGACGGCAGCCGCCAGGTGCCGCTGGCCAGCTTGTGGAAGCTGTTCGTCTATATCTACGCGGATGATAGCCATGTGCCGATGCCGGACTATCGTTGCGGCGGCCGCGATCCGGAAGAAGTCTATTGCTGCGAGGTGGGGCAGAGCGTCGGTCGCGATGCGGCGCTGGCTCAGTCCTGCGGGCCGTTCTTTTCGCCGCGCCGGTTGATGATCGCGCCGGCGTCGTGGCGCGATTATTGGACGCGCCGTCTTGGCGCCGCTCCCTCCGGCGAACTCGCATGGCTGGCCGATCCCGCGCAGTTGACACCGGAACGGCTGGTGCGGCTCGACAGCCTGCTGCGCGCACTGTCCAGCATACCGGCCGCCAGCCGCGCCGATGCCGAGGCGGCGCTGCTGCGCGTGGTGCTGGATGGCCGGGGCGCCGGCACGGCGCGCTGGTTCGGCAGCCAGTTGCGGGTGAAGACCTATTCCTGGCATCAGCCCACGCAAGCGGGCAAGGAGCGCGAACGCCTCGGCGGCGCGGCTGGCTGGCTGGCCGATGGGACGCCAGTGTGGTTCGGTGGCGCAGGCGGTAGCAGCAACGTGCTGCAGCAGTGGGCGCCGCGACTGGCCGCCAATCTGCCGCCGGTGCAGGCGGCCGAGGACAGCGGCTGTGTCGTCGTCGACTACTTCAAGCGCTATCCGATCAGCAGCGTGCGCGGCGCGGATGGTCCGGCTGCGGCGGGCCCGCTCAATGGCCGCTTCCAGGTGCGCTTCGAGAACGGCAAGAACCTGGCCTTGCGCAGCGCGGGCGAGATGATGCTGCAAACCGGTGGTGACGGCCGTCCGCAATTGCGCGGCCGGTTCGGCGTCAATGAATACGTGGCGCGGGTGATCGACCGCGAGGCCAGCGCCGACGAGCCGGAAGCGGCCAAGGCGCTGGCCATCGCCGCGCGCAGCTATCTGCGGCAGAACGCGCAGAGCGTGGCCGGCTGCCAGCAAATCGCCGACAGCAGCGCGACGCAGCGCGTCAGCCCCAGTCCCGCCACGCCGGCGGCGCTGGCCATCGCGCGCTGGACTGACCAGTTGATCGTTGACGGCGTGCCGGTGCGATATCACCGCGACCAAGCATCCGATGGCACGCTGGTGTGGACCGACGCGGTCCGGCAGGCGAAGCAGGGTAAGCTTTACGATGAATTGCTGGCGGCGGCCTATCCCGGCGGCGCGTTGAGCACCGCTGGCAACGCCGGCGTGCGCTGCAAGCGTCTGGGGCAGAACGAGGAGTGGCTGGCGCGCGCCCTGTCACGCTGGCAGCGTGTGCTGCTGGGCGAGGCTGGTTATGAGGCGCCGGCGCAGCCGCCATTGGTCTGCGCGCTGGCCTCCGGTGCGCCGTACTCGGAGCAGTCGCGCAACCGCATCTTCATGCGCCCGCTGACCACGCGCGAAGACCGTATCACGCTGGCCCATGAATACCTGCATCTTGGCTTGCGCCGGCATCCGCGCGGCCAGGATGAAGACTATGTCGAGCGCCTGGCGCGCCGGCTGGTCGACCTTAACCTGGAGACGCTGTGATTTTCCGCATCCGATTGCTCAACGCCGCCGCGCTGCTGCTGGCATGCCAGCTGGCGCACGCGCAGGACAAAAGCATGACCACGCCGATAGGCGGCTGGAACCGCGCCGGCCTGACCGACCGCTCGGAGGAGCTGGCGGTCAACTACCCGTACGCACTGGTGGACCGCGGCGCGCAACGTGGACGGCGCATGATCCAGGGGCAGCTTGATAAAGTGGGAAAGGGCAGGGCTTTTCATAAGCTGGTGGTCAACGGTAATCCGACGCCGTTGTACACGGACGAGGATGGGCGCTACGCCCGCGCGTATTCGTTCGGCTCCGGTTCCAACAGCGTGGAGATCCGCTCGCCGGACGGCAAGGCGGTCAAGCGCGTGCAGTTTTATGAAGCAGACCGCAGCAAGCCGCAGCCGATGATACGCATCATCGCCGCGTGGGACGACAGCCAGGCGGAAGTCGACCTGCACGTGATCACCCCGGACGGCCAGCACGCGTTCTTTGGACAGCCGGCGCTGAGCAATGGCGGCGGCCTGGACGCCGACACCGTCGACGGGCCGGGGCCGGAGAACTTCGTGATGACGTCGCCGATGCACGGCTTGTACCAGGTATGGATCAACTACTGGGGCAACTTCGGCGCCGACGGCTATCACTTCGACGAAAACACGCGGCAGCGGCCCGTCATCACCAGCCGCATCACGCTGGTCTTCAATGAGAACACCCCGCGCGAGCGGCGCGAATCGTTTGTCGTGCCCTTGCGCGGCATCGGCGAGCTTACCCTCGTCAAAACCTTCAGGTACTGAGCATGAATCTGCGCTGGCTATTGTTAATGTTATTACCGCTTTGGGCGCAGGCCCAGGTCTCCATCGATTCGCCCAAGGGCGGCTGGCGCAATTCCGCCGGCGCGCGCGAGGACTATACGCAGCCGGTGCATTACCCTGCGGCCTCCGTCAGCCTGCAGCCGGGCCAGAGCGAAACGGCGCAGATACGCGGCCGCATCGCCGGTGCGCCCAAAGGCAAGCCGGCCACGCTGGTGGTCAATGGCGTGGCGATGCCGCTGGAAGTGGCGGAGGATGGCACATATGGACGGCCGTATGGTTTCGGCAGCGGCTCCAATAGCGTGGAGGTGCGCGCGCCGGACGGCAAGAGCCGCGCCCGTGCGCAGTTCGTCGACAGCTATCAGGGGAAGACGCAGGCGCGCTTGCGCGTGGTGCTGTCCTGGGATAGCGCCGGCACCGATCTCGATCTGCATGTGGTGACGCCGGACGGCGGTCACGCCTGGTACGGCAACCGCGTATTACAAGACGGCTCGGCCTTGGACGTGGACGTGACGACTGGCTACGGGCCGGAGATCTTTTCCAGCGCCGCGCCGCAGAAGGGTAATTATCACGTCTACGTTAACTACTTCGGCAGCGGCGCGGATACGTCCACGCTTACCGTCGCGCGGGTCTCCATCATTACCAATGAAGGCACGCCGCGTGAAAGGCTACAGACCTATCAAGTGCCGATGCGTGCAGCTGGCGAACTGACGCTGGTGAAATCATTCGTGTTTCCGTAAATAGCCCTTGCGGAACCCACAGGGGCTTTGCTATAGTTCGCCCCCTCGCAGAACACAGCACACGTTGCTGAGTGAAGCGGGAAAAAAAGAAGGGGTTGACGAAACGATCTAAACGCTTCATACTCTTTCTTCTTCGCTGACGGACACAACGCTTCGCGGCAAACGCAGTACCGAATA
>NZ_JABWEF010000036.1:0-19913 GCF_013369445.1 Duganella sp. BJB1802
GCGGAAGCCGCGCGCGGCCGGCGAGAAGTCCACTTTTTCGTACTGGTAGATGCCGAGGTCGGACAGCACGAACTCGGTCCAGTCCTGGTGGTAGTTGCCGAAGAAGATGAGGCGCAGCCGGTCGCACAGTTCCTGCGTGAGGTTGCGGTAGCAGTGGTCGCCCGAGTCCTGGTGCCAGTTGGAGTAGCGGTGCTCGCCGTCGTACTGCGCGCGCAGCGCCTCCAGTTGGTCGGCCTTGCGCAGTTGGCGCAGGTGAGGCGGCAATTGGAAGATCTTGCCGATCTCGGGCTTTTGCAGCAGCTCGAACAACTGTTCCAGGTCAAGTGCCGGGTCTTCCTCGATCAGGCCGAGGGCGGCCAATGGGCGAGCCGCCTCGTGCGTGCTGCCGATTTCCGCGTACACCAGTTTGCTGGCGCGGAACACCGTCCCCTTGCGCATCACCATGCGTACGAACAGCGCGCGCGAGGCTTGCGGCAGCGCGGGGAAGGCGGTGAGGAAGGCGCGCTCCTCGGCGGTGAGCAGATCGTCGTAGCGCGCGCCGATCCACGTCAGCACCTGATGGAAGTTGTCCAGGTAGTAAAAGGGATTTTCCAGAACTTTGATCATTGCCGGGGATAGCTGCGCGATAACTGTGTTTATGTACAGTGTATCGCATTTGGCGGCGCACGCCCAGCAAAATAAAAAGCCAGGCGCGCGGCCTGGCTGGCGGGAGGAGACGGGAAGGCTTACTTTTTCGCGGCCTTGGCCGGTTTGGCGGTGTTTTTCTCGACCAGCTCGCTGGCCTTGGCGATCTGCGCTTCGACTGCCTGCACGGCCTGCTTGGTGGCCGTGGTCACTTGTTCGTAGCCGTTGAAGGCGTTGTCGATCGCGGTCTTGACGATCTGCACGGCGTTTTCCGAGCCGGGACGCACGTTCTTGGTGACGTCGTAGATCAGCGCGCTGAGCGTGCTCTTGGCTTCGGTCATGTGGGCGTCGGCGGCGCGGGTGAATTCTTCGCGGATCTCGGCGATGATCTCGCCCAGCTGCTGGTTGTAGGCGGCGGCGCCGGCCATGCCGGGCTGGACCTTGGAGGCGGCCAGCGACATCGCCGCTTTCGGGTCGGTGCTCTGGCTGATTTCCTTGCCGGTAGCGAGGTTGTCTTCCAGCTGGTTCTTGGCGGTGGCCATGTTCAGGGCGACGACTTGTTCGACGCCTTGCACGGCTTT
The DNA here is from genome assembly GCF_013369445.1 of Duganella sp. BJB1802. Lineage (NCBI taxonomy): Bacteria > Pseudomonadati > Pseudomonadota > Betaproteobacteria > Burkholderiales > Oxalobacteraceae > Duganella > Duganella sp. BJB1802. The sequence continues at coordinate 1,206 of NZ_JABWEF010000036.1, forward strand.
GCTGGTGAGGGTGTTGAAGGTTTCGAGTTGAAATTCAAACAGTGCTTTGGTGGCGTTGGCAAATTGTTCGGGATTCGTAAACATACAGTCTCCTCAAGATGATGAAATGTAGCCAGTACTGCCCTGGGTTTCCCCTGTTATTGCTGACCCATTATTTAGCAAGAACCAACTTTTCGCAACGGCTATCTTTATAGGGGCCCGAGTCCTTGACCCAGCCCGGACCCAGCGGTGTCTGCGAGCAGCTGAGGTAGTTGTCGATCTTGCTGCGCCATTTGTACCACGGCGCCGGTCCGGCGCTGAGGCTGGTGCAGAACAGGGCCAGCAGGATGGCCACGCTTCGTTTGATGTGGATCATGTCTTAAACCAGTTGTCGGGTGCAGACGCGGTTGCGGCCGCCATTCTTGGCAGCGTACAGCAATTCGTCGGCGGCGGCGATCATGTTGAGGTGGGCGTCGTGCGCCGACGTGGCGAAATCGATGCTGGCCACGCCGAAGCTGGCGGTGATGGCGATCTGCCGCCCTTCGTGTTCGACCGGCGTGGCGGCCAGCGCGTGGCGCAGCCGCTCGGCCAGCAGCGCGCCGCCGTCCAGGTCGGTCTCCGGCAGGATCAGCAGGAACTCCTCACCGCCGTAGCGCACCACGCTGTCGACGCCGTCGCGCGTCATCGATTGCAGCAGCGCGCCGAAACGCTGCAGCACGGCGTCGCCGCCGTTGTGGCCGTAGGTGTCGTTGACCGCCTTGAAATGGTCCAGGTCGCTCATGATGACCGTCAGGCACAGCCGGTAGCGCTGGGCGCGGGCGATTTCCGTTTCCAGCAGCTGTTCGTGCAGGTGGCGCCGGTTGTAGCAGCCGGTCAGCGGGTCGCGCACGGACAGGTTCTTCAGCACCATCTGGGCCTTGTACTCGTCGCGCAGCAGCAGCTGGTAGCGGCGCGCCGCCACGTAGCCGAACAGGTTGGTCAGCGTCAGCAGCGCGGCCATGGTGCCCAGCTCGACCCGGCGTAGCTCGCCCAGCCGGGCGGCCAGCGCGATGAAGCCCAGCGTGGCCGGCGCCGCGATCGCGGCCGCGTACAGCAGGCGGTTCGGAATGTAGATGTAGATCACAATCACCACGATGGCCATCGAGATCGCATGCAGCGAGAACTCGGCGGGGCGCAGCGCGGCGATCAGCAGGAAGCCGGCCGCGCCCGCGATTTCCACCACGCTGGCCACGCCGCGCGTGACGGGAATCGAGCCGGGCCGGCGCCGCAGCACGATCAGGCCGCCCAGTGCGACGCCGGCCACCGCCAGCCGCGCGCCCATCAGCATCGCCGTGCGCGGGCTGTAGCCCAGCCACGCCATGTCGGAGGCGGCGAAGCACAGGTAAAACAGCGAGCAGAAGATGAAGGTCACGCGCAGCTGCGCCTGCGTCATGGCCAGGTGGTGGCGCAGGAAGGCCCGCTCGGCCGCGGCGTCGCGAAATTCGCAGCGCAGGTTCGCCATGTCCATCTTCTCGGTCTGGGCAGGATGTGGGCGCACTGGATGGTCTCCCCGCTGGCTGCCGGCTGGTTGCCGGTCTGCTGCAAGCTATTATACGACCGCGATAATTGCGTGAAAGAAAATTATCAGGGCCGCCTCAGCACGGCGCGACGCGCGGCAGCCGCAGGGTGACCGTGGTGCCGGCCTCCGGCGCGCTGACGGTCTCGATGCGTCCGCCCAGCACGCCGGTGACGATGTTGTGCGTGATGTACAGACCCAGGCCGGAACCGCCGGCGCCGAGCCGGGTGGTGAAGAAGGGATCGTAGATGCGCGGCAGGTTGGCGGCCGGGATGCCGACGCCGTTGTCGCCGACCGAGACGGCGATCTCGCCGTTGCCGATGTCCTGCGCGCGGATCGTGATGGTGCCCTGCGTGCGGCCCTCGAAGGCGTGCGCGATGCAGTTGTCGATCAGGTTTTCCAGCGCCTGGCCCAGCGGGCCGGGATAGCTGTCGAGCTCCAGCCAGTGTTCGATCTCCTCCACCAGTTCCAGTCCGTGCCGCTTGACGTCGGCCTGCCTGGCCTGCAGCAGCTGCGCCACCAGGTCGCCCAGCACGAAGCGGCTGCGCTGCGAGCTGGTGTTGTCGACCGCGATGCGGCGGAAGCCATCCACCAGCGCGGCCGCGCGCTTCAGGTTGCGCAGCACGACGTCGTCGGCGTCGGCGGCCTGTTGCAGATATTCGGCCAGCACCGAGCGCCGCAGGCCGCCGTCCAGGTCGCGCCGCAGCGCCTCCGTGCGTTCGCTCATGCTGCCGGCCATGGTCAGGCAGTTGCCGATCGGTGTGTTGAGCTCGTGGGCCACGCCGGCCACCAGCGCGCCCAGCGCGGCCAGCTTGTCGCGCCGCACCAGTTCCTCCTGCGTCATGCTGAGGTTCTCCAGCGCGGTCGATAGTTCCTCGTTGGCGTGCTCGGCGTCCTCCTTGGCGCGCTGCAGCTCGGCCGTGCGGGCTTGCACCAGCTCTTCCAGATGCTCGCGGTGGCGCACAAGCTCGGCTTCGCGTCGGGTGCTGGCGATGGCGATGCCGGCCAGGTGGGTGGCGGCCTTGATCAGCTGGCGGTCCTCCCTGGTCGGGCTGCGCGATTCGCGGTAGTACATGGCGAAGCTGCCCAGCACGGTGCCGGGATCGAGCAGGATAGGCATGGCCCAGCAGGCGCGCAGGCCGTATTGCAGGGCCGTTTCCTGGTAGGGCGCCCACAGCGGATCGTTGAGGATGTCGCTGACCACCACGGTCTCCTTGCGGTGCACGGCGGTGCCGCAGGAGCCGGCGACCGGACCCGACGGCAGGCCGTCGATGGTCGCCAGGTACTCGGCCGGCAGGCTGGGGCCGGCGGCCACCTGCAGCGTGACGCCGTCCGGCGCCACCAGCATCACCGAGCACAGCACCGGCGGCGCCTGGGCCTCGATCAGGCGCGCCAGCTGGTCCAGCGTGTCCTTCAGCGGCGCGCCGCGCGCGATCATTTCCAGCACCAGGTTCTTGCCGTCGCGGAGTTCCTCGGCCCGCTTGCGGCTGCTGACGTCGACGATGCGGACATGCATCACCCGGTGTTCGGGCGTGTTCAGCGGCACCATGCGCAGCTCGCACGCCACCTGGCGGCCGGAACTGTGCCGCACCGTCAGCTCGTACACCTGCACGCCGCCCGCCATCACCCGGTCGACATAGCCGGCGAATGCCTCGGACGAGGCGCGGCCGTCCGGCTGGAGCGGCGGGCACAGGTCGGGCAGCCTGGCCTGCAGCAGCTCGGTTTCCGTCATGCCGAACAGCAGGCGGGTGGCGCGGTTGACGTCCAGCACGCGGTTGCTGCCGCGTTGCATCAGCAGGATGGCGTCCGGCGACCCGGCCAGCATGTGGTGGTAGTTCACTTCCAGCGTCGCCATGGTCGGCAGGCCGTCCGGCGCCGGCGCCGGCGTGATCGCCTTCAGTTGCAGCAGGATTTTTTCAGCCAGGTCCTCGGTGGGGAAGGACAGCGGCAGGTAGGCGCTGACGCCGGCTTCGCGGGCGCGTTCGCGCTCCTCGGGCGAGGGCGTGGACGACAGCAGGAACAGCGGCAGCTTGCCGCCGCAGGCGTCGCGCAGGCGCCCGCACAACTCCAGCCGCGCGCTGCCGGCCAGGGCCGCGTCCAGCAGCGCCAGGGCGACCTTGCCGCCGGCGGCCAGCGCCAGGGCCTCGTCGCCGCGCCGCACCTGCTCGACCGCCAGGCCGTGCGGGGCCAGCATGGTCCTGAGCGTGGCGAGATCATAGTTCGTGTTGGTGGCGATCAACACGACGTTGGGCTGGTCGGGAGGTGACGGCTGCATCATGGGTGGGGGGATCCGCTCCGCAGTACTTGGTGCAGCCAGTGTCACAGGATGGGCGTTCCCGGTCAAGCCTTTCAGCAGGACTAGGCCGCGGCCAGGGCGGCGGCCTCCTGCGCCTGCTGGATCAGCGGGAAGTTGTCCTCGATCCAGTCGACCAGCACCTCCAGCCGCTCGGCCGCCTGGCGCCCCAGCGGCGTCAGGCTGTACTCCACGTGCGGCGGCACCACCTGCTGCGCCACCCGCAGCACCAGGCCGTCCGTGGCCAGCGCGTCCAGGGTCTGCGCCAGCATCTTCTCGCTGACGCCGCCGATTTCCCGGCGCAACTGGCTGAAGCGGTGGGTGCCGTCCAGCAGCACCACCAGCACCAGCACGCCCCAGCGGCTGGTGATGTGGCCCAGCACGATGCGCGACGGACATTCCGCCGCCAGCACCTGGGCGCGCGGATCGCCCAGGTTGCCGGCCAGCGCCTTGCGCAGCGAGCGGCTTGATTTGACTTGGTTCATCTCGGATTCCTTTGGTCGCATGGGGTACTTACCAATTCGTACGTACTTACAATTAGTAAGTATAGGCCATATGATAGCACCAACCGCGCGGAAACCTCCCCGTGGCAGCCTGTTCAAAGGAGAAAAACATGATTATCGTTACTGGTGCAAGTGGCCAACTGGGCCGTCTGGTGATCGCCCGCCTGCTGAAAACCGTTCCGGCCGCGCAGATCGTCGCCGCCGTGCGCGACGTCGCCAAGGTGGCCGACCTGGCCGCGCAGGGCGTGCAGGTGCGGCGCGCCGACTATGCCGATCCGGCCTCGCTGGACGCCGCCTTCCAGGGCGCGACCAAGGTGTTGCTGATTTCGTCGAGCGAGCTGGGGCAGCGCGGCCCGCAGCACCGCAACGTGGTAGACGCCGCCGTGCGCGCCAAGGCCGGCCTGCTGGCCTACACCAGCGTGCTGCATGCGGATACATCGCCGCTGGCGCTGGCCGCCGAGCACCGCGACACCGAGGTGGCCGTGCGCGCCTCCGGCCTGCCGTACAGCTTGCTGCGCAATGGCTGGTATGTCGAGAACTACACGGGTGGGCTGGGCGCGGCGCTGGCGCATGGTGCGCTGGCCGGCGGCGCCGGGGAGGGGCGCATCGCTGCGGCGGCCCGCGCCGATTACGCCGACGCGGCGGCGGCCGTGCTGACCAGCGCCGGGCCGGTCCAGCAGGTGTACGAGCTGGCGGGCGACCAGGCGTTCACGCTGGCCGAGCTGGCGGTGGAACTGTCGCGCCAGTCGGGCAGGCAGATCCCATTCCACAACCTGCCGCAGCAGGACTACCGTGAAATGCTGGTGAGCGTGGGCCTGCCGGCGCCGCTGGCCGACCTGATCGCCGATTCGGATGCGCAGGCCGCCAAGGGCGCGCTGTACGACGGCAGCGGCACGCTGGGCAAGCTGATCGGCCGTCCGACCATCTCGCTGGCGGACGCGGTCAAAGCGGCGCTGTAATGAAAAAAGCCTCCATCTGCTTTTCAGCTCGAAGGAGGCTTTTTTGCGGAATTCTTGGTGCCCACGGAGGGACTCGAACCCCCACACCTTGCGGCACATGGACCTGAACCATGCGCGTCTACCAATTCCGCCACGTGGGCACTGTTACTGCTTGCTACTCTCTGCCGCGTGTTCTGCAACAGAGGCAGCATCATGCCGCATGGCGGCGCTGCCGTCAAGGACGTCTTGTGAAATACGTGCCGCCGGGCCGGGGCGGGGCAATGAAAAAAGCCTCCATCGGCTTTTCAGCTCGATGGGGGCTTTTTGCGGAATTCTGTGGTGCCCACGGAGGGACTCGAACCCCCACACCTTGCGGCACATGGACCTGAACCATGCGCGTCTACCAATTCCGCCACGTGGGCACTGTACTGCTTGCTACTCTCTGTCGAATGTTCTGCAACAGAGGCCAGAATCATAGGGGAGTGCCGCGCCCGCGTCAAGGGTGGAATGCTGATTTTTGAGAAAGATTGCATAAAGCCGCACCACAGATTTGCTGCTTGCTTGTTTGCTCACACTTTCGTAAGCTCCTGAATGCTGGCCCCGTCATCTGAGACCAAGGAGGTAGGCAATGGACATGTTGAGCAACTGGTTCGGAAGCCAGGGTTTTATGCCGCACGGCCACTGTTTTCTATGGATGCCATCCATCCTGTGGACGAGCGTGATTTCAGACGCCCTGATCGCGCTGGCCTACCTGACCATCCCCGTCACGCTGCTGTACTTCATCCGCAAACGACGCGACATGCCGTTCGACTGGATGTTCATCGCCTTCGGTGTCTTCATCCTGGCCTGCGGCGCCACCCACCTGGCCGACATCTGGGTGATCTGGCATCCCGACTACTGGCTGTCGGCGATCCTGAAGGCCATCACCGCCGGGGCCTCGGTGGTCACGGCCCTGGTGCTGGTGCGGCTGGTGCCGCTGGCGCTGCGCATTCCCAGTCCGGCGCAGCTGGCGGCCGTCAACGCCGAGCTGCAGCAGGTCAACAACGACCTGCGCGCCGCCATGGAGCGGGCCGAGGTGGCCAACCGCGCCAAGAGCGCCTTCCTCGCCTCGATGAGCCACGAACTGCGCACGCCGCTCAACGCCATCCTCGGCTACACGCAAATCCTCAAGCGCGACAAGGCGCTGACGCCGTCGCAGCGGTCCGGCGTCGGCACGATACAGCAGGGCGGCCAGCACCTGCTGGCGCTGATCAACGACGTGCTCGACCTGTCGCGCGTGGAGGCGGGCCGGATGGAGTTCCATCCCAAGCCGGTGCTGCTGGGCGACGTGCTGTCGGTGGTGGCCGACATCATGCGCGTGCGCGCCGAGCAGAAGCAGCTGCACTTCGAGCTGGAGCTGGTGGGCGGCCTGCCGGTGGCGATCAGCGCCGATGAAACCCGCCTGCGCCAGGTATTGCTGAATTTGCTGGGCAACGCCGTCAAGTTCACCGACCAGGGCACGGTGCGCTTGCGCGTCATGCCCCTGCCGGATGCGCCGCCGGAACAGGCGCGCTTGCGCTTCGAGGTGCGCGACGACGGCATCGGCATCGCGCCGGACCACATCGACGCCATCTTCCGGCCGTTCGAGCAGGTGGGCGAGGCGTCGCGCCGCGCCGGCGGCACCGGGCTGGGCCTGGCGATCAGCGGCCAGCTGGTGCGGCTGATGGGTGGCGAACTCAAGGTGGAAAGCACGCTGGGGCAGGGGAGCCGCTTCTGGTTCGATATTGCGGTGCCGCTGGCGGAGGCGCCGGCGCCGGCCAGCAACGACGGCCACAACGCCACCGGCTACCTGGGGCCGCGCAAGACCATCATGGTGGTGGACGACGTCGCCACCAACCGCGCCCTGCTGCGCGATCTGCTGGGGGCGCTGGACTTTCGCATGCTGGAGGCCGACAGCGGCGTCGCCGCCCTGCACCAGATGCAGGCGGCCTTGCCGGACCTGGTGTTGCTGGACATGGTGATGCCGGACATGGACGGCATCGAAACCACGCGCCGCCTGCGCGCCGACGCCCGCACCACCCACATGCCGGTGTTGATGATTTCCGCCAGCTCGACGCCGGAAGAGGAGGAGCGCTCGCTGCAGGTGGGCGCCAACGCCTTCCTCAGCAAGCCGGTCGACGAGCACGAACTGCTGCGGGAAATCGGCGCGCAACTCAAGCTGGAGTGGAGCACGGCGACGCAATGAAAAAAGCCCCCATCTGCTTTTCAGCTCGATGGAGGCTTTTTGCGGAATTCTGTGGTGCCCACGGAGGGACTCGAACCCCCACACCTTGCGGCACATGGACCTGAACCATGCGCGTCTACCAATTCCGCCACGTGGGCACTGTTACTGCTTTGCTGCTCTCTGCCGCGTGTTCTGCAACAGAGGCCCGAATCTTAAAGGAGGGATGCTACCCCGTCAATAGAGATTTCGTGCTTTTACGAAATAATTCCCCGTGAGGCCGGACGGCGCCATGAAAAAAGCCCCCATCTGCTTTTCAGCTCGATGGAGGCTTTTTTGCGGAATTTGTGGTGCCCACGGAGGGACTCGAACCCCCACACCTTGCGGCACATGGACCTGAACCATGCGCGTCTACCAATTCCGCCACGTGGGCACTGATGCTTCTTAACAACTCTGCTATTATAGCGACGGGGAGAGTTTCGCGCCAGATGAACTTTCGTTCCATACTGCACATCAACCCTGTCTAGCAATTCCCGCTTTGCCGCCGTTTTTCAACGTTGTCGCTGCGAGAGACCAAGATTATAGAGGAATTTTGCGGGATGTCAAATGGCTCGACCTAAAAAATCCGCCGGAATTCGCAACGCCGTCCGCAAATTAGTCAATCAGGGCGTTTCCAAGTACACTACGCCTGTCGTCGTGTCATATATATGCACCTGACGATTTTGCCAGGCCGGATTTCCTCTGAACACTGTCAATAATAACTACAGAAATACTTTTGAACCAATCTACTCATACCATTCCCAGCCGGGAGGAAATTCTCGGCATCTTCCGCAGCGCCAAGGCGCCGCTCGATCTGCGCGCACTGTCGAAGTCGCTGAAGGTCGCGACCGAGGCCCAGGCCGTGTTGTCGCGCCGCCTGAACGCCATGCAGCGCGACGGCCAGATCGTCTCCGACGACAGCGGCCACTTCTCGCTGGCCACCGAAACCGGCTTCATCTCCGGCCGCGTCAGCAGCCACAAGGACGGCTTCGGTTTCGTGATTCCGGACGAGCCGGGCGAGGACCTGTTCCTGCCTGAGAAGGAAATGCAGAAAGTGCTGCATGGCGACCGCGTGCTGGCCAAGGTGGTCGGCGTCGATCGCCGCGGCCGCTCGGAAGGCACCATCGTCGAGGTGGTGCAGCGCGCCAACACCCACATCATCGGCCGCCTGTTGAACGAAAACGGCGCCTGGATCGTCGCGCCGGAAGACCAGCGCATCGCCCAGGACATCCTGGTCGAAGGCTCGGTCGGCAAGGCCAAGTCGGGCCAGGTCGTCAGCGTCGAATTGACCGAGCAGCCGATGCGCTTCAAGCAGCCGGTCGGCAAGGTCGTTGAAATCCTGGGCTCGCTGGACGACCCCGGCATGGAGATCGAAATCGCCGTGCGCAAGTTCGGCGTGCCGCACGTGTTCTCGGACGCCGCGCTCAAGCAGGCCAACAAGCTGCCGGACCACGTGCGCGACGCCGACCTGGGCGAGCGCGTCGACCTGCGCGACGTGCCGATGGTCACCATCGACGGCGAAGACGCGCGCGACTTCGACGACGCGGTCTACTGCGAACCGGTCAAGATCGGCCGCACCAACGCCTACCGCCTGATCGTCGCGATCGCCGACGTCAGCCACTACGTCAAGCCGAACGACGCGCTGGACGCCGACGCGCTCGAGCGCAGCACCTCGGTCTACTTCCCGCGCCGCGTGATTCCAATGCTGCCGGAGAAGCTGTCCAACGGCCTGTGCTCGCTGAACCCGGCGGTCGACCGCTTGACGCTGGTGTGCGACGCCGTCGTCACCGCCAAGGGCGAGATCAAGGCCTACCAGTTCTATCCGGCCGTGATCCACTCGGCCGCGCGCCTGACCTACACCGAAGTGGCCGACATCCTCGGCAACACCAAGGGCCCCGAGGCGGCGCGCCGTCCCGGCATCGTGCCGCACCTGCTGAACCTGTACGAGGTGTACCACGCGCTGCTGAAGGCGCGCACCGAGCGTGGCGCGATCGACTTCGAGACCACCGAAACCTACATCGTCTGCAACCCGTCCGGCAAGATCGAGAAGATCATCCCGCGCACCCGCAACGACGCCCACAAGCTGATCGAAGAATGCATGTTGACGGCCAACGTTTGCGCGGCCGACCTGCTGATCCGCCACAAGCATCCCGGCACCTACCGCATCCACGCCAGCCCGACCGCCGAAAAGCTCAAGCAGGTCCGCACCTTCCTCAAGCAGGTGGGCCTGAACCTGAACGGCGGCGACAAGCCGACCGCCGGCGACTACGCCGCGCTGATGAAGCAGGTCAAGGAGCGTCCGGACGCGTCGCTGCTGCAGACCATGCTGCTGCGCTCGATGCAGCAGGCGGTCTACTCGCCGGACAACATCGGCCACTTCGGCCTGGCGTACGAGGCCTATGCCCACTTCACCAGCCCGATCCGCCGCTATCCGGACTTGCTGACGCACCGCGCCATCAAGGCCATCCTGCTGGGTAAAAAGTACGAGCCGAAAGTGGCCAGCACCAGCGTGCTGAACACGAATGTCTCGAACGCCACCCGCAAGCAGCAGGCCAAGGACAAGGCCGAGGGCAAAGAAAAGAAATCCGGCGACCTGACCGTGTGGGACGCGCTGGGCGTGCACTGCTCGGCCAACGAGCGTCGCGCCGACGAAGCGTCGCGCGACGTCGAGGCCTGGCTCAAGTGCTACTTCATGCAGGACAAGCTGGGCGAGGAATTCACTGGCCTGATCACCGGCGTGACCACCTTCGGCATCTTCGTGCAGCTGGACCAGCTGTTCGTTGAAGGCCTGGTGCACGTGACCGACCTCGGCGCCGATTACTTCCAGTACGACGACGCCCGCCACGAGTTGCGCGGCGAACGTACCGGCAAGAAGTTCCAGCTGACCGACCGCGTCAGCGTGCAGGTGGTGCGCGTGGACCTGGAGGCGCGCAAGATCGACCTGCGCCTGGCCGGGGCCGACGCGCCGCCGCCACGCGCCGAGAAAGGCGATGCGCCGTCCAAGGACCGCAAGACCAACGTCAAGCCCGGCCCGTCCGTGCCGAAAGCGCAGCCAGCCAAAGCTGCCGCCAAGCCGGCGGCCAAGCCCGCCGCCAACGGGCGCGGTGGACGCAAGACTAATGCCGGGGCGGCTGCTCCGGTAGCACCCCGAGCAGCGAAGACTGTCTCAAAAAGTAAAAAGAAGCGATAAATGAGTAAGAATAAAATGATTTTTGGTTTCCACGCCGTGACCTCGCGTTTGCGTCATGAGGCTTCGTCCGTGGAAGAGATTTTTGTCGACATGGGCCGCGACGACCGCCGCATGAAGGACCTGATCGCCAACGCCAAGGCGGCCGGCGTGCGCGTGATGCCGGTCGACTCGGCCCGCCTGGACAAGATCGTCGGCACCCGCCGCCACCAGGGCGTGATCGCCTTCGCGTCGCAGTTGGCGCTGGCGCGCAACCTGGACGAACTGCTGGACGCCATCGAAGGCCCGCCGCTGCTGCTGGTCCTGGACGGCATCACCGATCCGCACAACCTGGGCGCCTGCCTGCGCGTGGCCGACGGCGTCGGCGCGCACGCGGTGATCGTACCGAAGGACCGCGCGGTGGGCCTGAACGCCACCGCCGCCAAGGTCGCCAGCGGCGCGGCCGAGACCGTGCCATACATCACCGTCACCAACCTGGCGCGCACCTTGCGCGACTTGAAGGACCGCGACATCTGGCTGATCGGCACCTCCGACGACGGCGAGAAGGGCCTGTACGAAGCCGACTTCACCGGCCCGACCGCGCTGGTCATGGGTTCGGAAGGCGAGGGCATGCGCCGCCTGACCCGCGAGACCTGCGACATGCTGGTCAGCATTCCAATGTTCGGCTCGGTCGAGAGCCTGAACGTTTCCGTCGCATCCGGCGTCTGTCTGTACGAGGCACGCCGCCAGCGTATCGCCAAAGAGATCTAAGCGATACGACCAGCCGGCGGCCTGCTACGAGGGCCGCTGGTTTCCCCTCCTTGCAAGCCGCTTCCCAGCAACCACCGACCGAATACGCTACCATGAGCGTTTCCGTTGCAATCCCGTACACCCCATGTTCCATCACCTGCGCCAAGACATCAACAGCATCATCGAACGCGACCCCGCGGCCCGCAACGCCTGGGAGGTGCTGACCTGCTACCCCGGCCTGCAAGCCATCGTCATGCATCGCTGGGCGCACTGGTGCTGGACGCGCAAGATGAAATGGCTGGGCCGCTTCATCTCCTACCTGGCGCGCATCGTCACCGGCATCGAGATCCACCCCGGCGCCACCATCGGCCGCCGCGTGTTCATCGACCATGGCTTCGGCGTGGTGATCGGCGAGACCGCCGAAGTGGGCGACGACTGCACCATCTACCAGGGCGTGACGCTGGGCGGCACCTCGCTGCACACCGGCGCCAAGCGCCATCCGACGCTGGCGCGCGGCGTCATCGTCGGCGCCGGCGCCAAGGTGCTGGGCGGCTTCACGGTGGGCGAGTACGCCAAGGTCGGCTCCAACGCCGTGCTGTTGAAGCCGGTGCCGCCGGGCGCCACGGCGGTCGGCAATCCGGCGCACATCGTGCAGAAAGAGCCGGCCTCGGCGGTGAGCGCCACGGCCAACCTGTTCAGCGCCTACGGCGTCACGCCGAACGGCGACGATCCGCTGTCGAAGGCGCTGCACGGCTTGATCAACCACGCCGTCAAGCAGGAAGAGCAGATCGAACGCATCCTCGCCACGATGAAGGCGGCGGGCTTGCACTGTCAGGGCGTGCCCGACTGTGATAAATTGAATTCAGACCAACTCAACAAACTCGTTGAATAAGGATGCCGCATATGGAATCGTCGCCCGATGGCGTGGAAGTGCTGGACCCGTTTGAAATCCGCGTGCTGGCCGTGCTGGCCGAGAAGGAGGCGCTGACGCCGGATAACTATCCGCTGTCGCTGAACGCGCTGGTCAACGGCTGCAACCAGTTGTCGAGCCGGGATCCGGTGATGGCGCTGTCTGAAGAGACGGTGGCCGACGTGCTGCAGCGGCTGATGCAGCGCAAGTACGTCAACGGCATCACGCAGGCGGGCGCGCGCGTGACCAAGTACGAGCACCGCATGCGTATCAAATGGTCGCTGGAGCAGGACAAGCTGGCCGTGCTGACCATCCTGATGCTGCGCGGCCTGCAGACCGCCGGCGAGATCCGCACCCGCACCGGCCGCCTGCACGACTTCAAGTCGGTGGGCGACGTCGAGCTGGCGCTGCAATTCCTGATCGACAAATATCCGCCGCTGGTGTCGCGGCTGGCGCTGGCGCCCGGCACCAAGGAGCCGCGCTACGGCCAACTGTTGGGCGGCGAAGACGCGCTGGCGCGGGAAGAAACCGCCGCCAGCCTGGGCGGCTCGGTCAGCGCGGCGGGGCAGGGCGGCCGCGTCGCCGCGCTGGAGCAGGAAGTGCAGCAACTGCGCCAGCAAGTCGAAGACCTGACCGCGCAGTTCGCCGAATTCCGCAAACAATTCGAATAAACAATTTGGGGTCAAGTCTGACATTCGGACACGGGCTCTGCTGTAGCGCGCCGCTACAGATGTCACTTATACAAATCTGAAGCTGCCGGAATGTCAGACTTGACCCCACCGGGCTTACTCGAAGGTGAACTCGATCAGGGCATCGTTCGAGTAGGTTTTGTCGTTCAGCGGCACCGAGTAGTTTTTTCCATCCTCGCCGACCTTGAGCTCCAGCCTGTGCGTGCCGTCCACCAGCGTGGCGCTGGCGATCGCCCGGTCGCTGCGCATGCTCATGTCGAAGTCCTTGAACGAGCACCAGTCGGTGGTCAACATGAGCGTGTTGATCGTCGCGCGCACCAGGAAGGGGATGTAGTTCTTCGCGATCGCGACCAACACCCGGCACTCCAGCCGGATGTCGCCCAGGCGCCGCATGTCGGCCGGCACGCCGGCGCTGCGCACGTCCGGCATCCAGCCGTAGTAGCTCTTCTTCTGGTTCAGCACCACGTCGGCGTTGTCGCGTTCCGCCTCCGCGCTGCGCGGCAGCGTGAAACTGTGGTCCTCCGCCAGCGGCACCGGGATGTCGGTCTCGCTGCCGGACAGGCGCACCACCAGGTTGTCGAAGGCGCCTTTGGGCGCCTTCTTCTTGGCGTGCAGGCGGAAGCGCAATTGCTGCGCATCCGGCGCCAACGCGTGCTGGCTGTCGAAGGCGTCCAGGCCGGACAGCATGTAGCGGTAAGGCTGCATTTCCGGGCTGCGGCTGCCATTGATGACGACAACCTGCTCCGATCCGGTTTCCGTTTCCGCCGCCGTGGCCGGCAGCGCCGCCACGGCGGCCGCCCGCAGCGCGGCGGTCATCAAGTGTGTGCCCGCCACGCCTAGCCTTCCTCGCGGCGGCGGCGCATCCAGACTGCGGTGGCGATCATCGCCACGCCGGCCGCGACGCCGAGCCAGACGCTGATGCCGCCCAGCGTGCCCCACGAGCCGCGGAAGATGGTCTCCGGCACCGCCATCCGCTGCGCTTCAAGCTGCAGCGGCACATGGTCGGCCTCGAACATGATCCACGATCCGGGAATCGCGCCCAGCAGGATGCGGTCGACGATGCGGGTGACGAACCAGCTGGCGTCGAAGCCGAAGTGCAGCATCTTTTCCGCCCATACCAGCAGCAGCGACGTCACCAGCGGCGTGCCGACCGCCCACAGGAACACCTTGGAGCGCACCATGCTCGACACCATCAGCAGCCAGCCCACCGTCGGCAAGGCCCACAGGATGTAGACCGGCAGCAGGCCCACCAGGCGCAGCGGCGTCAGGTAGAAGTCCGGGGACATCAGCAGGGCGCCGAACAGGTTGGTGCCGTGCGCCAGCACCGCGCCGCACGCGGCGAACAGGATCAGCAGCGACAGCACGGTGCCGATTCCCAGCGTGATCAGCGGCGCCACCACCAGCGCCAGCGTGGCCTTGGACAGCACGGTCGACAGGTCGGACACCGGCAGCGATTTCCAGAACAGGATGCTGCGGTCGCGCCGCTCGTCGTTGAGCGCGCCCAGGCAGTAGAAGAACACCACGAAGCTCAGCACCATCAGCACCGGCATGGCCGACACCATGTAGGCCTGCGACATGGTCTGGACGATGCGCGTGCGCGCCGTGCCTTCGATCGTGACCGAGCCGATCGAGACGGCCTGGTCGCCATCGTTGAAGTTGAGGTGGTTGCCCATGATGATGGAACCGAGCGCCAGCGCCGCGATCAGCGTGGCGATGACGGCGGGCGCCCAGACCAGCATGCCCTTGTGCTCCCACAGCTCGCGCCTGATCAGCCATTTCATCGTTTTCATGCGTAGGTTCCTTTCATCGATGCGACAAACAGGTCGGCGACGCTGGGCGTGCGCAATTCCCCGAAGGTCGACAGTTGCAGGCGCGGCACGCCATCGAACAGCATGATGGGCTTGCCGAACACGGTGCGCTGGCTCATCGGCTGCAGCGCGTTGGCGGCCGCCACGAACTGCGGCTCGACCATGACCTCGGTGAAGCGCTCGCCCACCTCGTCCATCGACGCCGCCAGCGAGATCCTGCCGTCCTGGATGAACATCAGGTCGGTGAGGATGTGCTCGACCTCCTCGATCTGGTGGGTGGTGATCAGGATGGTCTTGTTCTCGTCGAAGTAGTCTTCCAGCAGGTTCTGGTAGAACTGCTTGCGGTACAGGATGTCCAGGCCCAGCGTCGGCTCGTCGAGCACCAGCAGCTTGGCGTCGATCGCCATCACCAGCGCCAGGTGCAGCTGCACCACCATGCCCTTGGACATGGCCTTGACCTTCATGTTCGGCGTGAGCTTGGTGTTGGCCAGGTATTTCTCGGCCTTGCTGCGGTCGAAGCGCGGATGCACGCCTTCCACGAAGGCTATCGCGTCCTTGACCTTGAGCCACTTCGGCAGGATGGCGACGTCGGCGATGAAGCAGACCTCGTTCATCAGCGCCTCGCGCTGGCTGCGCGGGTCCAGGCCCAGCACCGTCAGCTCGCCTTCGAACTGGGTCAGGCCGAGGATGGCCTTGAGCGTGGTGGTCTTGCCGGAACCGTTGGGGCCGATCAGGCCGACGATGCGGCCGGCCTCGACCGTGAAGCTGGCGCCATTCAGCGCGGCCTGCTTGCCATAGGTTTTGCTGAGGTTGCCAGCCGTGATGACCGCGCTCATGACGCACCTCCGGTGGCGATGGGCTTGAGCAGGGTTTCCAGTTCCAGGCCCAGGCGGCGGATGCGTTCGAGCATCAGCGGCCATTCTTCGCTCAGGAAGCGTTCGCGTTCAGTGGCCAGCAGTTTGTCGCGGGCGCCGTCAGTGACGTACATACCTAGTCCCCTTCTTTTTTCTACGAGCGTTTCGTCCACCAGTTCCTGGTAGGCGCGAGATACGGTGATCGGATTGAGTTGGTAATCGGCGGCCACCTGCCTGACCGAGGGCAGGGCGTCGCCGGGCTTGAGCAGGCCGTCGAGCATCATGCCGATGACCTTGTCCTTGAGCTGCCGATATATCGGCGCATTGTCATTCCAGCCTATCGTGGACATACATGTGGTCCCCTTGGTGTGTGTTGATGGAGTGGTGTTGTAGTGAACTATAACACTAGAATTTGAAAAAGCAAGCGCTTCGCGCCTTACGTTGTTTTTTTCATCAGCGCCAGCGCGTTGGGCAGGGCGGCGCCGCTGGCGGTGTTGTCGAAGATGACCCAGCCGTCCTTGTCGGCCAGGTAGGCGGCGACGCTGTCGAGGTATTCGTCCGTGTAGGCTGAGTAGTACATGCGCGGACTGCCGTGCAGACGGGCGTAGATCATGTCGCAGGTCGGCACGTGGGGGCCGGGCTGGCCTGCGGGCGGATCGGCGATCACCCTGGCGACGTTGTGGGCTTGCAGCAGCGCGGTGCCCGTCGCGGAAAACCAGCTCGGGTGGCGGGCCTCGCAGGCGACGGCGCATCGGAACAGGGCGGACAGGCGGGCGAACAGCGCGTCGGCCGGCGCCGTATCCAGCGCCAGGCTGGGCGGCAACTGCACCAGCACGCAGCCCAGCTTGGCGCCGAGGGCGCCGGCCTCGCCGGCAAAGCGCGCCAGCAGCTCATTGACCTCCTTGAGCCGGTGATCGTGCGTGATGCTGCGCGGTAGCTTGACCGAGAAGCGGAAATCGTCCGGCACGTCGTCCGCCCAGCGCGCATAGGTCGAGGCCTGGTGCGGCCGGTAGAACGAGGAGTTGATCTCCACCGCGTTCATGACCCGCGCGTAGCGCTGCAGATGGCTGCCGTCCGTGGCGAAGTGCGGCGCCGACGCACGGTCGATACTCCAGCTTGCGCAGCCAATTCGCGTGTGGGTCATAATGTGGGCGATCCGCTATTTTCAGAAAGACGACATGACCGATCTTAAACGTTACGCCCGAATTGCCGCGCCGCTCATGTTGGCTGGCCTGCTGGCCGCCTGCTCCACGCTGATCGGCCCGCGCCAGGTGGAGCTGCCGCAGGCGCGCCTGCAGCAGAACCTGGACCGCAAGTTCCCCGTGCGCCATCGCGTGCTGGGCGTGTTCGAAGTGGAGCTGAGCCATCCGCAGCTGGACATCCTGGCCGAGAACGACCGCGTGGCACTGACCCTGGACGTGAACGTGGCGCCGCTGCTGGCGCGCCAGTCGTGGCATGGCAGCATGGCGGTGTCGGGCCGCCTGAAGGTGGACAATGTGCGCAACACCATCTACATCAGCGATGCCCACGTGGACCGTTTCGTGGTCGACGGCATGGATGAGGGCAAGCAGAACCAGATCGCCAGCGTGGCCAACCTGCTGGGCGAGAACACGCTCAAGGATGTGCCGGTCCACACCTTCCGGCCGGAAGACCTGCGCTACGCCGGCGTGCAGTTCGTGCTGACCGGGATCAGCACCCGGCCCGGCGCGCTGGTCGCCAACCTCCAACCGGCGCAATAAGCGTCAGACGAAGCCGAGGTTGCGTGCGCTGGCGTTGTAGTTGGCCAGGTTGGGCAGCATGGCCAGCAGGTCGGTGTTCGACACACCCAGCCAGCTGCCCAGCGTGGCCGCGTATTGCTCGATCGACGTGGTCGGCAGCAGGCGACCCTGGCCGACATCGTCCGGGCCGTTGCTGGCCACCACCGGCGCCTTGCCGTAGTAGCGGCCGCCCTTGACGGCGCCGCCCAGCATGAAGTGCATGCTGCCCCAGCCGTGATCCGAACCGTCGTTGTTGCCGCTCAGCGTGCGGCCGAAGTCCGACGCGGTGAAGGCCGTCACCTGGTTGGCCACGCCCAGCTCCACCGTGCTCTGGTAGAAGGCCGCCATCGCATCGGCCACGCTCTTCAGCAGGCCAGGATGCACCTTGACCAGGCCGTCGTGCGTATCGAAGCCGCCCATCGACACAAAGAACACCTGCCGCTTGGCGCCCAGCGTCGAGGCGCAGGAGATCATGCGCGCCACCATCTTCAACTGGTCGCCCAGGCTGTTATTGGCGGGGAAGGCCGTGTTGATGGCCGGCGCGCCCGCCAGCGCCGAGGTCAGCACGTCGTTGGCCGAAATGGCCCGCTGCGTCACGCGCGCATACTCGGACTGCATCAGGTTGCTGTGCTGCTGCGTGATCAGCGTGCGCAGGGCGTTGCTGCAGCTGGCGGAGCCGAACAGCGGGCTCTGGAAGGCGCTGAACGGCACCGAGCCCTTGGTCGACACCTGGTACTGCACCGCCTCCTTCCCGGACAGGTACACCGCGTTGCCGGAGACGTTGACGCAGGTGAAGGTGGCGTTGCCGTTGCCCGACTCGAACAGGTCGCCCATGCGTCCGCCCCAGCCCGAGGTCGCGCCTTCCGGCATCGACGATTGCCATTCGGATTGCTGGTCGTTGTGCGAGAACAGCTTGGACGGCAGCGGCACCGACTTGGCCAGGTACTGCTGCTTGCTGGTCGGATGCACCAGCGTGCCGACGTTGAGCAGCACGCCCATCTTGCCGGCGTTGAATATCGGCAGCAGCGGCGCCAGTTCCGGCGCCAGCGCGTACTGGTGGGCCACGCCGTTGACGTCGACCGGCGGCGCGGCCGTGTTGAGCACGGTGGCCGACAGCGCGCTCTGCTGGTAGGCCAGCGTCGAGCGCAGCGCGTAGTAGGCGTTGTAGCTGGCGGCGTCGTACGGCACCAGCGTGTTGGCGTAGTCGTTGCCGCCGTACAGGAACACGCAGACGATGGCCTTGTAGTCGCTGGCGGTGGCGGCCGCG
>NZ_JABWEF010000037.1:0-19402 GCF_013369445.1 Duganella sp. BJB1802
GAGCAGCCGCAGCTTGCAAGAGTAAAATAGCGGCTTCTCCGATTTATAAGTCGCCCATATGTTTATTCCAACTATCCCTGCTACTAATAACGAGACGCTGGCCGCCCTGCTGGACAAGGCCATCAACAATAAGACCAAGCCGCTGGGTAGCCTGGGCGTACTAGAGTCGCTGGCCAAACAAATAGGCCTGGTACAGAACACGCGCGATGTCGCGATCACGCAGCCGGCCATACTGGTATTCGCCGCCGATCACGGTGTGGTTGCGGAGGGCATCTCCGCCTACCCGCAGGACGTGACCTGGCAGATGGTCGAGAACTTCCTCGCACGCGGCGCCGCCATCAACGTCTTCGCGACGCAAAACAACTGTGAGCTGCGCGTCATCGATGCCGGCGTCAATCACGACTTCGGCCCGCGCGACGGCCTGACCGACCGCAAGCTGGCACACGGCACGCAGAACTTCGCGCACGAACCAGCGATGAGCCGTGCCGTCTGCGAGGCCGCACTATCCGCCGGCATGGGCCTGGCCGCCGAATTGAGCGGCAATGTGGTCGGCTTCGGCGAAATGGGCATCGGGAACACCACCGCCGCCGCCGCGTTGATGCACAAGCTGACCGGTATCCCGGTCGCCCAATGCGTAGGCGCCGGCACTGGTTTGTCAGCGGAAGGCGTGCTGCATAAACAGCGTGTGATCGAAGCGGCGGCAGCAAAGCACAACGTCACCGAACCACTGGACGTACTGGCCACCTTCGGCGGGCTGGAAATCGCCATGATGGCCGGCGCCATGCTGAAAGCGGCCGAGCTGCGCAAAGTGCTGCTGATCGATGGCTTCATCGTCACCAGCGCACTGCTGGTCGCGGCCCGCCTGCAACCGGCGATTCTGGACTACTGTGTCTTCGCCCACTGCTCCAACGAGAACGGCCACGAGCAGATGCTGGCCGCGCTGGGCGCGAAGCCACTATTGAACCTGGGCCTGCGCCTCGGCGAAGGCACCGGCTGCGCACTGGCGCTGCCACTGCTGCATGCGTCGGTCAACTTCCTGAACCAGATGGCCACCTTCGAATCGGCCCAGGTCAGCGAGAAGTCCGAGTAACGCGCCGTGCATCAGCTACGCCTGTTCTTCACCGCGCTGCAGTTCTTCACTCGTCTGCCGATTCCTCGCTGGGTGGGCTTCGATCCCGCCTGGCTGAATCAGGCGTCGCGCTACTTTCCACTGGTCGGCGTAGTGGTGGCGGCCATCGCCGCCGGCGTGTACGCACTGGCGGCGTGGCTCCTACCAGCCCCGGTCGCGGTATTGGTGTCGACCGCCGCCGGCATCTACGCCACCGGCGCCTTCCATGAAGACGGCTTTGCCGATATGTGCGACGGCTTCGGCGGTGGCATGACGCCGGAGCGCGTGCTGGAGATCATGAAGGATTCCCGCATCGGCGCATATGGAGCCATCGGCATCATCTGCCTGCTCGCCATCAAGTGTACGACGCTGTCGATGCTGCCTCCGCTAACGGCGATCGCCGCGTTGTTTGTCGCCCATCCGCTATCGCGCCTGATGGCGACCTCGCTGATCTGGCGGCTCGACTACGCGCGCGCGGAAGGCAAGGCCAAGCCGCTGGCGCAAAAAATGAGCGGCTCCGAATTTTCACTGGCCGCCGCCTCCGCCGCCATTCCCGCGTTCGCGATGATCGCCTGCGGATGGATCACGTGGAGCGCGCTGGCGGCCGGCGTCGCCGCCGGCGCCATCGCCACCGCCTGGCTGGCCCGCAAATGCGTTCGCCGCATCGCGGGCTACACGGGCGACTGCCTCGGCGCCGTACAACAGCTTAGCGAAGTGGTGTTCTATCTGTGCGTGTTGGCCAGCATGCGCCACGGCGCACTGCCTTGGTAACGCCATGCGCCTGATACTGGTCCGCCATCCGCAGCCGCTGGTTGCCACCGGCGTTTGCTACGGCCGTAGCGATCTCGCCGTATCCGAGGATCAGCTGGCGAGAACGCTGACGGCACTATCGGCCGCGCTGCCCCACGGCCTGCCTGTATATAGCAGCCCACTGCAACGCTGCACCAGGCTCGCAACGGAACTGGCGCCGCTGCTGCAATCCCCCGTCCCGCTGCTGGACGCGCGCATCGCCGAAATCGACTTCGGCGATTGGGAAATGCGCGCCTGGGACGACATCCCGCGCGCCGACATCGACGCGTGGGCCGCGGACCTGGTCAACTACCGCCCCGGCGGTGGCGAGAGCGTGCTGCAGATGGCCGGCCGCATCGCTGCTTTCTATGCTGACCTCCAGCGCCAGCAACGCGACGCCATCGTCATCTGCCACGCTGGCGCGATGCGCCTGCTGTCCGCCTGCCACACCGGCCTGGCGCCTGCCGGGATGGCGCTACAGGCGGCCCGGCATCCGCATCAAATCGGCTACGGCGCCACACTGATCCTGCAAAGCCAAACCGCCGGCCAATGACCTCTGGAGCGCAAACCCGTATAATGGCGGGGTTTTGGTGCCCGCGCGTCTGTCCGGATGCGCAGTTAAACGGGAAACACGAAGCTCCTGGTCCACTCGACCAAGGCCCACGTGTGCTGCCCCCGCAACGGTAAGCAAGTGTCGCAGCGCATGCGCGACAGCCCTCCTCAGACAAACCACTGTGCTCCGCATGGGAAGGTGAGGCGGTCTAACTTGCCAGCCCGGATACCGGCCAAATCAGGTGGAAGTGAGCGAACGGGATGTGCGCGAACGGAAGGAGCCGGCATTGCTGCCGGCGCTCCGCTGCATGCATCGTCCGGTTCTCCGCTTCTGTTCAATCTGGCCCACGGGGACGTCGGCCGGTTGCTATTAACAGAAAAACTACATGATGAATCTTCATATCTCCCGTCCGGCGGCCTTGACGTCGCTGGCACTGGCAATGGCCGCCTCCTACGCTCACGCAGAACCCATCGCCGGCACCGTGCTGGTCACCGCCACCCGCAGCCCCCAGCCACTGGCCGATGTGATCAGCGATAGCGTCACCATCAGCGCCGAGCAGATCGCCGAATCCGGCGCCGGCTCCATTGTCGACCTGCTGCAACGCCAGCGCGGCATCGAGATCGCCCGCACCGGCGGCCCAGGCACCAACTCCACCGTGTTTATCCGCGGCGCCAACAGCAACCAGAACCTGGTCCTGGTGGACGGCGTGCGTATCGGCTCCTCGACCACCGGCGCAGCCAACTGGAGCGCCCTGCCGCTGACCTCCATCGACCATATCGAAATCGTCTACGGCCCACTGAGCTCCCTGTACGGCGCCGACGCCATCGGCGGCGTGATCCAGATCTTCACCAAGAAGGGCAAGGGCGCGCCAGCATTCACCGCCTTCGTGGGCTATGGCACCGACAACACCCGCGAGGGCGATGTCTCGGTCTCCGGCGCCACCGGCGGTGAACACAGCATCAGCTACGCGATCAGCGCCGGCAAGGAAAAGTCGGACGGCTTCTCGGCCACCCGGCCTGCCAGCGGCTCTTACAACGCCGACAAAGACGGCTACGACCGCGAAAGCGCGGCGGCACAATTCAGTCTGCGCCTGGCCGAAGGACACGAAGTCGGCGCGCTGCTCCTGCATAGCAAACTCGATTCGCAGTACGACAACGGCGCCTCGCCCTACGATGTGCGCTCGCACGCGAAGCTTGAAAACGCCTCCGTCTACAGCAAGAACCAGATCCTGCCGATCTGGCAAAGCCTGGTGCAGTACTCGCAGGCCAAGGACGATGGCGCCAATTACAGCAGCGCTTCGGCGTTCGGCTACTCGCAGGCCAACACCAAGCAAACCGACTTCACCTGGCAAAATGATGTGCAGATCGGCGCCGATGTGCTGCAACTGCTGTACGACCACCGCAAGGAAGAAGTGCAGACCAGCGGCTTCGAACTGGCCGCTTCGCAGCGCACCACCAACTCGCTGGCGGCCTCCTACAACGCCCGCCGTGGCGACAATCTGTTCAACGCCAGCGTGCGTCGCGACAAATCGGTCTACGGTGGGAAGAACACCGGCTCCATCGGCTACGGCTACACCTTCACGCAGGCGTTGCGCGCCACCGCCAGCTATGGCACCAGCTTCCGCGCACCAACCTTCAATGAACTGTACTACCCAGGCTACGGCAATGACAAAAACAAGCCGGAACTGGGCAAGAACGCCGAAATCGGTCTGCGCTACGACAACGGCACCACCGCGCTGAGCGCAAGCTACTACCACAACCGCCTGACCGACCTCCTGGTGAACACGACGCCATGCCCATACGCCGGCGATTATTCCTACGGCTGCGCCTACAACGTCAACCACGCGCTGCTCGAAGGCCTGACCATGGCCGCCAGCCAGCAGTTGGGCCGCTTCAACCTGTCCGCCAACATCGACCTGCAGGATCCAAAGGACGAAACCAGCGACAAGCGCCTGCAGCGCCGCGCCAAGAAGCACGCTAACCTGATGGCCGACTACAGCGCCGGCGCCCTGAAGGCCGGCGTGGAGATCGAACTGTCCGGTGATCGCTATGAAGACAGCGCCAACAAGGTCCGCATGGGCGGCTATGGCCTGGTCAATCTGTACGCGACCTACCACTTCAACCGCGACTGGTCTGCGCTGGTCCGCTGGAACAATATCGGCGACAAGCAGTACGACCTGGCGCGCAACTACACCACGCCGATGTCCAAGCTGTTCGCCGGCATCCGCTACGGCTACAAGTAAGCGGTAATGGTGTAACCTGCCGGGCGGGAAGCGCATCCGCCGAGCGCCCGGCAGCCTCTTTTTGAAAGCAGTGCATGCATTCTTTCTCCCGCAATCTGCGACAACGCGCCACCGTCACCCTGACCGTGCTGGTGCTGTTCGCGTTTGCCAGCCTGATTTTTTCGGGCATGACCGGTTCGGTCTCGATTCCCCTCTCCGATATTCCCGCAGCAGTCAATGACCTGCTGCACGGCCAGACCAACACGCTGGCATCCACCCTGCTCGATCTGCGCGTTAGCCGCGCCCTGACCGCCTTCGTCACCGGCGCCGCACTGTCGCTGACAGGCGTGATGATGCAGGCGCTGCTGCGCAACCCGCTGGCCGACCCTTATGTGCTGGGCATTTCCGCCGGCGCCTCCGTCGGCGCCCTGGCCGCGATGCTGTTCGGCTGCGCCCTCTGGATGGTCGACGCCTCGGCCTTCGGTGGCGCCGTCGCCGTCGCGATGATGTTGTACCTGCTGGCCCGGCACGACCTGCGCGGCGGTACGGCCGGCGAAGGCGGCACCGCGCTGCTGCTGTTGACCGGCGTGATCCTGTCCTCCGCCTGCATGGCGCTGGTGACGCTGATGCTCTCCATCGCTCCCGAAAGCCGCTTGCGCAGCATGATCTTCTGGATGATCGGCGACCTGGCCGGAGCGCCATCGCGCGCGATGCCGTGGATCGTATTGGCCTGCGGCCTGGTATTCGCCGTGCGCAGCGCCCGCTCCATGAACGTGATGGCGCTGCACGCCGAAGCCGCCGCCACACTGGGCATACGCGTCGGCGCGCTGCGCAAGGGCCTGTTCTTCGCTTCCGGCCTGCTGACCGCCAGCGCCGTCACCAGCGCCGGCAGCGTGGGCTTCGTCGGCCTGATCGTGCCGCACGCCTGCCGCTTCGCCGTCGGCGCCGACCACCGCGTGCTGATTCCGGCGGCGGCACTGGCCGGCGGCACCTTCCTGCTGCTGGCCGACACGCTGGCCCGCACCATCATCGCGCCGCAGCAGCTGCCGGTGGGCGTCATCACCGCCCTGATAGGCGCGCCGATCTTCCTGTATCAACTGCACCGGCTGCGCAAATGATGATCAGCACCCACGACCTCTCCCTGAAAATCGGCCAGCGCCAGCTGATCGCGGATCTGAACTGGCGTGTGCGCGAAGGCGAATGCTGGAGCGTCATCGGCCGTAACGGCGCCGGCAAGAGTACCCTGCTAAAAACCCTGGCCGGCCTGCGTACCCCGGACGGCGGCCATGTCACCATCCAGAACCGCGCCCTGGCCGACTGGCCGCTGACCGAACTGGCGCGCCAGCGTGCCTTCCTGGCGCAGAGCCGCAGCGACGCCTTCGCCTACAGCGTGATTGAAACCGTGCTGTCGGCCCGCCACCCCTACCACGGCAACCGGTATTGGGAAGGCAGCGACGATCACGCCATCGCCCTGAAATCGCTGGAGTCGATGGAAGTGGCCGAACTGGCCGAGCGCGACGTACGCACCTTGTCCGGCGGCGAACGCCAGCGCGTCGCCATCGCCGCCATGCTGGCGCAGGACACGCCGCTGCTGCTGCTCGACGAGCCGGCCAATGCGCTGGACCTGGCGCACCAGGTCAGCGTTATGAGCCTGCTGGCGCGCTTGTGCCGCGACCAGGGCAAGACCGCGGTAATGATCGGCCACGACCTGACGCTGGCGCACAGCGTCTCCACCCACGCGCTGCTGCTGATGGGAGACGGCCGCTGGCTGGCCGGTACCACGGCGGAGGTGATGCAAGCCGATATCTTGGGCGACTACCTCGGGCATCCGATCGACATCATCCAGCATGGCAAGCGCAGTATCTTCATTCCCACGGAGGACCCAGCATGACTCAACAAAATAACGACGGCATCGACGAGCAAACCGCAGCGCTGAACGAGCGCCATCGCGTTCGCATGGAACGCAAGAAGGCCATCATCGACGCCAAGATCGCCGCCGCCGACAAGGAGATCGGCATCATCATCGTTAACACCGGCAATGGCAAGGGCAAAAGCTCCAGCGGCTTCGGCATGGTGATCCGCGCCATGGGCCACGGCATGAAGGTCGGCGTGGTCCAGTTCATCAAGGGCGCGATGCAGACCGGCGAAGAGCTGTTCCTGCGCCGCTTCCCGATGGAGGTCAGCTTCCATTCGATGGGAGAAGGCTATACCTGGGAAACCCAGAACCGCGAGCGCGATATCGAAAAGGCGCAACTGGCATGGGAACAGGCGAAGCGCTTCCTCGCCGATCCCGAAATCGGCCTGGTGCTGTTCGACGAACTGAATATCGCCCTGAAGTACCGCTACCTGGATGTGGACACCGTCATCAACGATCTGCTGGCCCGCCCGGCGATGCAGCATGTCGTCATCACCGGACGCGGTGCGCCGCCGGAGCTGATCGCCATAGCCGATACCGTCACCGAAATGGAAGTCGTCAAGCACGCATTCAAGGCAGGCATCGGCGCGCAATTGGGCACCGAGTGGTAATGGCTGCGCATATCGACGTCAAAGCCGTGCTGGTGGCGGCCGTCGCCTCCGGCCAGGGCAAGACCACGGTGACCGCAGCGCTGGCGCGCAAGCTGGTACGGCAGGGTAAGCGGGTACGCGTGTTCAAATGCGGCCCGGATTTCATCGACCCCATGCTGCTGGAACGCGCCAGCGGCGCGCCGGTGCGCTCGTTGGACCTGTGGATGGTCGGCCATGAGCTGTGCCGCAGCCAGCTGGCGCAAGCCGCCGCCGAAGCGGATGTGATCCTGATCGAAGGCGTCATGGGCCTGTACGATGGCACGCCATCGTCCGCCGACCTGTCGCGCGAATTCGGCGTACCGGTGATGGCGGTGATCGACGCCGGTGCTATGGCGCAAACCGCCGGCGCGCTGGTCCACGGTCTGCGCGACTATGGCCCGGTGGAGATGGCGGGCGTCATCGCCAACCGCGTCGCCAGCGAAGGCCACGCCAAGATGGTGGCGGCCTCGCTGCGAGACATCCCCCTGTTCGCGACCTTGCCGCGCCAGCCCAAGTCACTGCCCGAGCGGCACCTCGGCCTGGTGCTGCCCGGCGAAGTCGTCGACATCGAACAGCTGCTCGACAATCTGGCGGACCAGTTGGTGTTCGACGAAGCGGCATGGGAGCGCCTGCGCCCCGTACGCATCGAGGTCCCGCCAGCCACGGAGCCGCAAGCACCGCTGCTGGCAGGGCAAAACATCGCAGTCGCGCGCGATCCGGCTTTCATGTTCATCTATCCCGCCAATCTGGATACCCTGCGCCAGCTGGGCGCGACGCTGACGTTCTTCTCGCCGCTGGCCAACGAGCCCGTGCCGGAGGAAGCGAACGCCGTCTATCTACCGGGCGGCTATCCCGAGTTGCATGCGGAGGCACTGTCGCAAGCCGCCGTATGGCAAGCATCGATCCGTGCGGCCCACGCAGCCGGCTTGCCCATCGTGGCCGAATGCGGCGGCATGATGGCCTTGGCCGACACCCTTGCCGACCAGGCGGGCGCGATATGGCCCATGGCCGGTGTGCTGCCCGGCGCGGTGGCGATGCAAGCGCGCCTTGCGGGCTTGGGCTCGCAGGGACTGACGACGGAACACGGCGTCCTGCGCGGCCACACGTTCCATTACTCCAAGCTGGAGACAGCGGTGGCGCCAACGGCGTACACTATCAAACATCCATCCGCCGTTCAGGGTGAGGCTTGGTATCGCGTAGGCTCCCTGAAGGCGTCGTATTTTCACGCTTACTTTCCATCCAATCCGGCGGCCGCCGCCGCCCTGTTTTCAAGGAGCGCAGCATGACACGTACATTGGTTCTCGGGGGCGCACGCTCCGGTAAAAGCGGATATGCGGACCGCCTGGCGATCGAGTCGGGCAAGGAAGTCGTCTACATCGCCACGGCCACCGCCGGCGACGCCGAAATGGCCACCCGCATCGCACATCATCGCGCCGGCCGACCGAGCGAATGGACCACGGTGGAAGAGCCGCTGGCACTGGGCAACCAGCTGCTGCGCTGGTCCTCGCCGGACCGCCTGATCCTGGTCGACTGCCTGACGCTCTGGCTCAGCAACCTGCTGTTCAGCAGCGGCGAACAATATCCGGACGTCGGCGAGATCACACTGCCCGCGCTCTTCCACGAGCAGCAGGACATGCTGGCCAGCGCGCTGACCAAGTGCGCCAGCGACGTGGTGCTAGTATCGAACGAGGTCGGCATGGGCATCATGCCTTTCGGCGCCATCTCCCGCTGCTTCGTCGACGAGCAGGGACGCCTGAACCAGGCTATGGCCGCCCTGTGCGACCGCGCGGTCTTCGTCGCCGCCGGCCTGCCGCTGGTGCTAAAAGGAGCGCCGTGCTGACAGGTTTAAGTTTCGGCGTCATCGCCTTGCTGATGGTGGCGGGCGTAGGGCTCGACCTGATGCTGGGCGAAACGCGCCGCTGGCATCCGCTGGTCGGCTTCGGCAACCTGGCGATGGCGCTGGAGCGGCGCCTCAACCGCGGCGGCCAACGCTTCTGGCGCGGCGCTCTGGCCTGGACGTTGGCCGTGCTGCCGCTGACCGCCCTCGCCGGCCTGCTGGTCCGGCTGCTGGGCACCAACGGCGCACTGCCATGGATGGCTCACGCCATTATGCTTTACTTCTGCCTTGGCCTGCGCAGCCTGCGCGACCACAACCTGCCCATCGCCGACGCGCTGGCGCAGAACGACCTCCCTAACGCCCGCCTGCTGACCGCCCGCATCGTCAGCCGCGATACCACCAGCGCCAGCGAAATCGAACTGACCAAGGCCAGCGCGGAATCCCTGCTTGAAAACGGCAACGACGCCGTCTTCGGCACCCTGTTCTGGTTCATCGTCGCCGGCGGTCCCGGCGCGGTGCTGTTCCGCATGGCGAACACGCTCGATGCGATGTGGGGCTATCGCACGGCGCGGCTGCTGCAATTCGGCTGCACCGCCGCCCGCATCGACGACGTACTTAACTACCTTCCCGCGCGCCTGACCGCCCTCTCCTACGTGTTGCTGGCATCCGGCGTTCAGGCCAAGCTGCGCGCCTGGCATTGCTGGCGCACGCAAGCCCCAGCCTGGAGCAGCCCCAATGCGGGACCGGTCATGTCCAGCGGCGCCGGCGCCCTTGGCGTGCAGCTGGGCGGCGCCGCCATCTATGACGGCGAAGTAGAACACCGCCCGCCGTTGGGAGAAGGCCAGCCCGCCACCGGCACCGACATCAGCCGCGCGTGGCGGCTGGTCGCTCGTACCACGGCATTGTGGCTGGCCGTCGCCGGCGCTGTCGCCATCTGGATGGAGTTCGCACATGCTTGAACACGGCGGCAACCTGCGCGACGCCGCGCTGCGCTTCGGCCGCGACGACTGGTTGGACCTCTCGACCGGCATCAATCCCCATTGGTATCCCGCGCCCGCGCTGCCTGGCAATGCGTGGCACCGCCTGCCCGAAGCCGATCCCGAACTGGCGTTGGCCGCAGCCGCCTACTACGGCGCGCCGCTGATGCTGCCGGTCGCAGGAACACAGGCAGCGATCCAGGCGCTGCCCCGATTGCGCAAGCCCTCGCGCGTGACCGTGGCCGCACCGTCCTATGCCGAACACGCGCACCACTGGAACGAGCACGGGCACACGCTGACGCAAACGCCGTATGAAGCGCTGGGCGCGGCGGTCGCGAACAGCGACGTCATGGTGATCTGCAATCCAAACAACCCGACCGGCGCCAGTGTGCCCGCAGCCCAGCTGCTGCAGTGGGCCGACCAACTTGCGGCGCGCGGTGGCTGGCTGGTGGTCGACGAAGCCTTCGGCGATACGGCACAGCACAACAGCATCGCCGCGCATAGCGGACGTCCCGGCCTGATCGTCCTGCGCTCGGTCGGCAAGTTCTTCGGCCTGGCCGGTATCCGGCTTGGTTTTGTGGCCGCGCATGCAGACCTGCTGCGCGATCTGGCGGACCTGCTGGGACCTTGGGCCGTCAGCGGCCCGGCCCAGCACATCGCCCTCGCGGCCCTTCGCGACCAGGCGTGGCAGGAACACACGCTCGACCAGCTTCTGGAAAGCGGCGAACGCCTGCATCAGCTGCTGGCGGCGCATGACATCCATTCGGCCGGCACCGCGCTGTTCCAATGGTGGAGCGAGGAACGCGCGGAAGCCTTCTGGCAGCACATGGCGGAACGCGGCATCTGGGTGCGGCTGTTCAAGCAAGCAGCTCGCGGCATCCGGCTAGGCCTGCCGCCGGACGAGGAAGGTTGGCAACGGCTGGAGACAGCGCTGAACGAATGGACCAACAAGGAACACACATGAACAAACCGACGTGCAAACTACTGGCCGGCCTGACGGTACTGGCGATGACTGCCAGCGCCAGCGCCGCCATCACCGTGCGCGACGACGACGGCAACGTCGTCACATTGCAAAAGCCCGCGCAGCGCGTCATCGCCATGGCGCCGCACGTGACAGAGCTGCTGTACGCGGCCGGCGGCGGCGACAAGATCGTCGGCGCGGTCACTTACAGCGACTATCCGGAGGCAGCCAAGAAGCTACCGCGCGTCGGCGACAATCGCCAGGTCGACATGGAGCGCATCATCGCCATGAAACCGGACCTGATCGTCATCTGGATGCACGGCTCCTCCGAGCGCCAGATCGAAACGCTGCGCCAATTGAACATCCCCATGTTCCACAGCGAGCCGAAAAAACTGGATGGCATCGCCGACAACATCCTGCGCCTGGGGCAGTTGCTCGGCACCGAAAGCGTCGCGCAGCCTGCCGCCGCCGAAATCCGCGAGAAGTTCGCCGCGCTGGCCAAACAATATTCCAACCGTTCGCCGGTGCGGATGTTCTACCAGGTATGGGATAAGCCGCTCTACACCCTGAACGGCACGTCCATCGTCAGCGACGCGATGCGCCTGTGCGGCGGCGTCAACATCTTCACCGACCTGAAGGTGACGGCGCCGGTGGTCAGCAACGAAGCGGTGCTGCAGGCCGACCCCGAGGCGATCTTCGGCACCAGCGAAAAGAACTACGGCGGCGTAAGCCTGTGGCGGCCCTACACGACAATGAAGGCGGTCCGCAACGACAACCTGTTCACGCTGGACGGCGAACTGCTGAACCGCGCCGGCCCGCGCATGGTCCCCGGCACCGCCGCCCTGTGCGAAAAACTGGAACTGGCGCGACAGCACCGGAAGAACTGATATGAGCTTTCCCTATTCGACCCTGATGGTTCAGGGCACCACCTCCGACGCCGGCAAGAGCACCATCGTTGCCGCCTTGTGCCGGCTGCTCAAGCGCCGCGGCGTGCGTGTGGCGCCATTCAAGCCGCAGAACATGGCCCTCAACAGCGCCGTCACGGCGGATGGCGGCGAAATCGGCCGCGCCCAGGCGCTGCAGGCCATCGCCGCCGGCGTGGCGCCGCATACCGACATGAACCCGGTGCTGCTCAAACCGTCGAGCGATATCGGCGCCCAGATCATCATCCACGGCAAAGTGCGCGCCGAGATGAACGCGCGCGACTACCACCAATACAAGACCATCGCCATGCAGGCGGTGCTGGAATCGCATCAGCGCCTTCTGGCGCAATACGACAGCGTGGTCGTCGAAGGCGCCGGCAGTCCGGCGGAGATCAACCTGCGCGACCGCGACATCGCCAACATGGGCTTCGCCGAAAAGGTCGACTGCCCGGTGATACTGGTGGCGGACATCGACCGTGGCGGCGTGTTCGCGCACATCGTCGGCACCCTGTCCTGTTTGTCCGAGAGCGAGCGCGCCCGCACCATCGGCTTCGTCATCAACCGCTTCCGCGGCGACATCAAGCTGCTGGAACCCGGCCTGGAATGGCTGGAACAGCAAACCGGCAAGCCGGTGCTGGCGGTGCTGCCTTATCTGCACGGCCTGTTCCTCGATGCAGAGGACGCGGTGCAGCCGGTCCAAGCCTCGCGCGGCGCCTTCCGTGTAGTGGTTCCCAGCCTGCCGCGCATGAGCAACCACACGGACTTCGACGCACTCCGCGCCCACCCCGACGTGGACCTGCATTTCGTCCGCCAAGGCGAACCAATTCCAGCGGCGGACCTCATCATCCTCCCCGGCAGCAAGAACACGCGCGGCGATCTGGATTGGCTGCGAGCCCAAGGCTGGCCGGAGCAGATCGCCCGCCACCTGCGCTACGGCGGCAAGGTGATCGGCGTCTGCGGCGGCTTCCAGATGCTGGGCCACAGGGTGACCGATCCGCTGGGCATCGAGGGCAAGCCAGGCACGTCCCCCGCACTCGGCCTGCTCGACATGAACACCGAAATGACGGCCGACAAACGGCTGGTACAGGTACAGGGTGTGTGCGCCTTCGACGACGACAAGGCCAGCGTCAGCGGCTACGAAATCCACATGGGCACCTCGACCGGCGGCGCGCTCGACACGCCGGCCTTCATCATCGACGGCCGCCCCGAAGGCGCGCGCTCGGCGGACGACCAGATCCTCGGCACCTATCTGCACGGTCTGTTCGACACGCCGCAGGCCAGCAGCGCGCTGCTGCGCTGGGCCGGACTGCACACGCAAAACACCGTGGACACCAGCGCACTGCGCGAGGCCAGCCTGGATCGCATCGCAGACGCCGCCCAGCCGCTGCTGGACGCCCTGCTTGCGCTGCACGAGACAAAGGCATCCGCATGAACACCACCAGCCCGCACGCCTTCGCACAGGCCGAAATCGAAGGCGTCTACCGCGCCATTCGCGAGCGGCGCGATGTTCGTCACTTCAAACCGGGCCCGCTGGAGCCGGGGCAGCTGGAGCGCTTCATCGGCGCCGCCCACAACGGTCCCAGCGTCGGCCTGATGCAGCCGTGGCGCTTCATCCGCATCACCAATCCCGCGCTACGCGCGCAGATACACCAGCACGTGAATGAAGAGCGCATCAAGACCGCCGAAGCGCTGGGCAAGCGCGCCGAGGAATTCATGCAGCTCAAGGTGGAAGGCATACTGGCCTGCGCCGAAGTGCTGGTCGTCGGTCTGATCGACAAGCGGGATCAATATGTCTTCGGCCGCCGCACCATGCCGGAAATGGACCTGGCCTCCGCTGCCTGCGCACTGCAGAACTTCTGGCTCGCCGCACGCGCGGAAGGCATAGGCGCCGGCTGGGTATCGATGTTCGATCCACAGCATCTGCGCGATATTTGCGGCATGCCGGCCGGCAGCCAGCCCATCGCCGTGCTATGCGTCGGCCAGGTGGACGAGTTCTATACCGCGCCGATGCTGGAGCTTGAAAAGTGGGACCAGCGCCGGCCGCTGTCCGACATCATGTTCGAAGACCGCTGGGACAATCCAGCCGGAGCGGCTTAAGCCCCGGGACACTCCTCGATCCTGCGATTGCCCGGCCCCGGCAAGGTGCGCAGGCTGCGCTCCGTCGCGGCCGTGAACTCGTGCTTGAAGACGGTATCGACAAACCGCCAGTCGCAGCGCACCTGCTCGTGGCTGGCGGTAACGATCATGTAACCGCGCTTGCTGGTTTGCGCGTAGTACAGCGGCTCGATCAAGTCCAGCATCATGCTTGCGACATCCTCGGGATCGCGGTCCGGGTAGGCCCCTTCCATGCCCGGCGACGAAACCGACGCCGTCGCAAACTCCACGCCCACCTGGCGCCCCTGCGCGTCGTGCAGATCGCTGGCCCAGGCGTTGTGGGTGTCGCCGGCCAGCACCACCATGTTCTTGCGATGACGCTGCATCATGGCGAACACCAGTTCGCGGTCGTTCTGGTAGCCGTCCCACGAATCCATATAGCAGGGCAGCGTCGGCGCGGTCAGCCAGCGCTTTTCCTTGCCGCTGACGCAGGAAGGATCGGCGACGGCACGCTTCTTCAGCGCGGAATAGTCGGTGCAATTGCACTCCCCCATGGCGACGGCGGTCGGATACTCCATGCGCGCCATCAGCACCTGCTGGCCCAGCATCTGCCAGCGAGCCTTGGAATCCTGTACCTGCCGCTCCAGCCACGCCATCTGCTCAGCGCCCATCATCTGCCGGCGCGGCGAACAGACGTCGTGCTTGTACTTCTCGACATCGAAGCGTTTATGTTCGTCGTAGTAGGAGGACATCATCAATTGCTGGTCGCGGCCAATCAGGCGCGTATCCAGCATGTGCAGCGACACCACGCCGCCGAAGTCGAACGAACGGTAGATCTTTTCCGGGACCGCAGGATCGGGGGCGCGGATCGGCATCCACTCATGGTAAGCGGTCATGGCCGCCACCTTGCGCAAAGTGAAGGGGCCATACTCCGAAGCCTTGTGTTCAGCCGAGCCATCGCGCCAGGTATCGTCGGCGAATTCGTGGTCGTCCCACACTGCGATGAACGGCATCACGGCATGCACCGCCTGCAAATCGGGGTCGGTGCGGTATTGGGCATAGCGGCGGCGATAGTCCTCCAACCGCAGCAGCAGTTCGCGCGGCTCGGATACGCGGCCCAGCGCCTCCGCATTGTCGCAGGCGTAGCCGTCGCTTTCGTATTCGTAGATGTAGTCGCCGATGTGCAGCGCGGCGTCGATGTCGTCCTGGCGCGCGGCATCGGCGTAGACGTTGAAGTAACCGGATGGATAATTCGAACAGGAGAACACCGCCAACCGGACCTGGCGCACGTCGCTGCGCGGCAGCGTCTTGGTGCGCCCCACGACCGACTTCACCGTATCGACGGCAAACTGGTAGTAGTAGACATGCCCCGGCAGCAGGCCGGCGGCATCCACCTTCACGGTGTAGTCCTTCTGAGCCGACGTCGTCGCGCTGCCATGCGCCACCACCGCCTGCATGGCCGGGTCGGTCGCCATCTGCCAGCGGACGGCGATGTCGCCGCTGTCGTCGCTGCGGCGCGGCGTCACTCGGGTCCACAATATCACCCGGTCGACGAGCGGATCGCCGCTGGCCACGCCATGATCGAAACCGGCCGGAGCGTCGTCGGCGATGCTGGCCGCGGTGCTGCTGCAACCGCTCAAGCCCGCGCCCGCGCCCACACCCAGCAAAGCGGTGGCGCCCATCTGGCGGATAAACCCGCGACGACCAGGGAACAGCGACTTAGCGTCCATATCAACTCCATTGGCCATTTCGATGTGCGCAAACTTACGCCCGATTCGTGACCGCCTTATGACCTATGACCTCCGCGTGGCTTTTGTGTGACAATCGGTGCATGAATACATCCGCCGCCAAGAGCTACCTTCCGTGGGTGGTCGCAACCGCCCTGTTCATGGAGCAGCTGGACTCCACCATCGTCAACACGGCGATTCCCAGCATGGCAGCCAGCCTGCAAGTGACTCCCCTCAGTTTGAAAGCGGTCGTCACCAGCTACATCCTCAGCCTGGCCGTATCGATTCCGATCAGCGGCTGGATGGCCGACCGCTTTGGCACCCGCCGGGTGTTCATGAGCGCTGTGGCGATATTCACTGTGGCGTCGGTGCTGTGCGGGCTGTCGGTCAATTCGCCAATGCTGGTGGCGGCGCGGCTGCTGCAAGGCCTGGGCGCCGCGATGATGATGCCGGTCGGGCGCCTGACCATCGTCCGCACCTTTCCCAAATCCGAACTGCTGGCGGCGATGAATTTCGTGATCATCCCGGCGTTGATCGGCCCTCTGCTGGGCCCCACGATCGGCGGCTTGATCGTGCACTGGCTCACGTGGCGCGACATCTTCTTCGTCAACGTGCCGGTCGGCGCGATGGCGATCTTCCTGGCTCACCGCTATATGCCGGATTACCACGGAGACGATGCGCGACCGCTGGACATCGTCGGCCTCGTATTGTTCGGCACCGGCGTGGCGCTGCTGTCATGGCTGTTGGAGATCTTCGGCGAACACCAGATCGATATCACTTCTGCCACGGTGCTGCTGTTCATCGCCTGCAGCCTGTTGGCGGCTTATGTGTGGCACGCCAGGGATGCGGCCTTCCCCTTGCTGCGACTGGCGCTGTTCAAGATACGCACCTTCCGCGTATCCGTGATGGGAGGTTTCATCACGCGCATCGGCGTCGGCGGACTGCCCTTCCTGCTGCCGCTACTGTATCAACTTGGATTGGGACTACCGGCATGGCAATCGGGTCTGCTGATGATGCCGTCCGCCGCCGCGGCCATGGGCATGAAGTTCATCTCCGTGCGGGTGCTGGGTCGCTTCGGCTATCGCCAGGTCCTCACCGTCAACACGGTGTTGATCGGATTGACCATCAGCCTGTATTCATTCGTCCAGCAGGGAACGCCGTTGTATGTGATCGTGATGATCAGCCTGTGCCTGGGCTTCTTCAATTCGCTGCAGTTCTCCGCGATGAACAGCATCGCCTACGCCGACGTGGATAGCGCCGACTCCAGCATGGCCAGCACCATGGCAAGCTCGATGCAGCAGCTGTCGATGAGCTTCGGACTGGCGACCGGTTCGCTGATCACCGGCTGGTTCCTGGGTGGCCTGCCGCAATCGAACCGGCTGGCACTCACCGGCGCATTGCATCATGCCTTCCTGACGCTGGCGGTGCTCACCATCCTGTCCTCGCTGACCTTCTGGTCGCTGCGCCAGGAGGATGGCGAGAGTATCAGCAAAGGCAGTCCTGCCTAGTGCGGGCGGGCCTTGACGGCCCGCCCCGTGCATCAAAACGCCGTCAACGCTTTGGTGAACTTGATCAGCCAGAGACGGCTTGGACGTTCACGATCCTCGCCGCGCGCGACGCGGATCGTGTTCGCGGCATTGCAGCCGGCTGCGCTGCTGGTGACGATCGCGCCTGCCGCATCGACAGTGCACTTGGTGACATCGGCGTCTTCAATCGCCACGCCGGCGGCAGTGAAGATTTTGGTCTTCAGGCCGAAGTCATTGTCGTTCGCGAGTGCGAGCGTATTGCCGTCGACGATAGTCAGGCCTTCGGCTTTCTCCGCCTGCCAACCGATCGCGTTCAAGTCCAGCAGCAGGGTTTTCTTCAACGTCGTCACCGATTTCCAATCGGCGCCGTTGACCGCCACGCCGCCCATGCTGCTCTTCTCCAGGTCCGACGTCTTGGCGTTGTAGGCCGCGCCGGCGATGTCGGTCGCCGCACCTATCTCCACCAGCATCAACTTGTTGAACACTTTGCCGTTCGGTGCGGCGCCCTGTTCGATCACGATGAATTTACCATTGCCCAAGGCGACCAGGTCACCCAGCTTCGCGTTGCCGGTGCGGCCGTCTTGGTAGTCGGCGGCGTCGAGCGGGTACGCGTACATCTTGCCCGAGGTGCCGGTGACCGGATCGAATTCCACCCAGCGCGTGAAGCGCGCGTAGCGTTCGACCGCCTCGTTCTTGCCGGTCACCGAGTAGGCCGCAGTGCCGTCGGTGAGTGGGCTTTGCAGGAAGCCGTGCAGCTTGTCGGTACTGGCGTCCAACGTCAGGCCTTCCATGCCGCGATTGGCGCGACGCTTCTGGAAGATGTCCGGCAGGCCGCTGCCCGGCGCGTACTTGTTGAGGATGATGCCGGTGGCCGGATCGACCTTGATGATGAACGGACCGTATTCGTCGGAGATCCAGAGCACGTTGCGCTTCTTGTCGACGACGATCGCCTCGGTATCCAGGCCGCCGGCGTTGAAGGTAGCCTTGCTGGAGGCGTCGTACTTCATCGTATCAACCACCGGCAGCTCGGCCGAGTTACCCAATGCGCCAGGTGCTACCGGCAGGCCGGAGGCGTTAACCGCAGCCGATACCTTGATCGGCGTCGACGAAGTCAATACCGCGCCGGTTTTACCGACGGTGATCACGCCGAACGACGGCGCAAAGCTCGGCGACGGGAAGATCTTGGCGCCGGTGACTCCGCTGCCGGTCAATGCCGGCAGGTTCGGGCCGTCGCCGTTCGGACCGCGGTCGGTCAGGCCGTAGAATTCCAGGTCACCGTTGGCGTTGGTGCCCTTGAAGGCCAGCGACGAACCGTACGAAGGCAGGAAGCCTTGCGGGAAGTCTTCCTTGACCTTGGCGTTGCTGCCTTCGTACGGCACGTAGTAGCTGGCTGCAGCCTGCACCTGATAGCGCGTGACGCTGACGGCGACGGCGCCGAGCGGCGTGGTCTGCGTGAACGGTTCCGCCACCGGCGTGCCTACCTTGGAGGCCAGCGTGTCTTCGAAGTGCTCGCGCACCAGCGCGCGGCGGCTGTCGTCAATGGTACGGGCGGCGTACTTCACGCCGGCGGCGGTCAGGTTAGCGCTCATCGCAGTGTTGAAGGCTGTAGCCTCCAGCGAGAAGTCGGCGCTCTTGGCGGCCAATGCGGTTTTAACATCGGCGGCGATCTTGATGCCGTTCGATGGGTCACTGTCTTCATCGAGCAGCTGCAGGGCCAACAGGCGATTGACAACCTTGGCGTCCTTGATGTCGGTCACGCCGGCCAGCTGCAAAGGCGTGATGGTGGCGGCGCATGGAGCGCTGCCCAGCGCGATGCCGCCTATGCTGAAGCTGACGGTATCGCCGGCGTAGCAGGTGAACTCTCCCTTGGCCGAGGTGCTGGCTTTCGCGGCGGTGCCGGCGACATAGTCCAGGTTCTCCACCGCGCCGTCCAGGAACACGCCAGTGGTCGGCGTTTTGGCTGGCGCCGCCGTATCGCTACCGCCGCAGCCGGCCAGCACGGAGAACACCGCCAGCGAAATCAGGGAAAAGTTTTTCATGCTCTGCTTGCCTCGATTGAAAAGAAAGCAAGTTTAGCTACAGTGCGTTACATGGATGTGACAGACGAAAAAAAGCCCACCAAGATCACTTGGTGGGCTTTTT
>NZ_JABWEF010000038.1:0-9153 GCF_013369445.1 Duganella sp. BJB1802
GGGGTTCAGGGGCACGCGGGGGGTCGGCGCGCCACGCCGCCAGGTGTCGGTGCAGGCGACCTGGCGCGACGTATTGCCTGGCCTGGCGCTGCACGCCGGCACGCAATACCTGGGCGAGCTGCCGATGGATGCGGCCAACGTCAACACGCTGCCGGCCTACACGCTGTTCGACGCGGGCTTCAACTACCGTCACCGCTACTTCGGCAAGATGGTCAGCGTGCGCGCCAACATCTCCAACATCGCCAACCGCAAATACTGGACCTACTACCAGGAGAACTACCTGAACGTGGGATCGCCGCGCACCGCCAGCGTGAATGTTCGCGTAGACTTCTAAACCATGAAACCACCACGCCTCGCGGCCGGCGCCGCCCTGTCCCTGTTGCTGTTGAATGCGTCCGGCGAGCTGTATTACCAGACCAAGACGCCGTATCAACCGCAGCAGCCCAGCACCAGCTACGAGGCGCCGCCGCAAGGCTACCGCGCGGTCTACACCCAGCTGCTGGCGCGGCACGGGTCGCGCGGCTTGAGCAGCATGAAGACCGACCTTGCGCTATACAAGCTTTGGCAGCTGGCGGAAAAGGAGAAGGCGCTGACGCCGCTGGGCGCCCAGTTGGGCGACGATCTTCTGCAAATGATGAAAGCCAATGCGCTATTGGGCTACGGCGTGGCCGGCATCACCAAGCCTGGCTACGGCAACGAGACCATGCAAGGCGTGACGGAGCACAAGCAGCTGGCCGAGCGCATGGTCCGCCGCTTGCCGCAGCTGTTCACTGACGCCGTGGCCGCGCAACGCCGCATCCTGCTCGTCACCTCCGGCAAGGACCGCGCGGTCGACAGCGGCGAGTATTTCGCCGGTTCGCTGGTGGCGCAGCAACCCAAGCTGCAAGCGCTGATCGTGCGTCCGCCATCGCTGGCGCCGCGCGCGGAAACGAATCACGACAGCCGCCCTGCGGGCACCGACCGCTTCCTGCTCTACTTCCACAAACTCAGCGCCAAGCAGGATGCGGTGGCCGACAGCGGCGATCCGCTGTACGCCACCTGGCGGGCCAGCCAGGAATACCAGGCTTGGATCCGGAGCGACGAGCTGCGTGCGCGCGAAGCTGCCATCCTGGCGCAGCCGCAGGTCGCGGCGGCTGCCAGGGCGGTGCTGGAGCGCCTGTTCACGCCGGCCTTCATCACCGGACTGGATCAGGGCCGCTACAGCGCCGCCAACACTGGCACCTACAGCTACACCAGCGCCGACAAGCAGTTCACCAACAAGCTGACCGGCGACGGCGACACCGAGATCAAGTCCGCGATCGACGCGGCGCAGGCGTTGTACGACTTGTACTCGGCGGCGGCCGACATGAGGGCCGAACTGAAAACCGACTTCACCCGCTACCTGCCGGCGGCGCAGGCGGCGGTGTTCGCGGCCACCGAGGACGCCATCGCCTTCTACACCAAGGGCCCCGGCATCAGCGAAAACGGCGGCGTCAATTACCGCATGGCGCAAACGCTGCTCGACGATTTCTTCAGCGAAGTGGACGCAATCGCCAGGGGCAACCTGTCGCACGCCGCCAAGCTGCGTTTCAGCCACGCGGAAATCGTGATCCCGATGGCGGCCATCCTCGGCCTGCCCGGCATGTCCGAGCCGCTGCCGCGCGCGGCGACCTACAGCTACGACAACAGCAACTGGCGCGGCGAAGCGGTCGCGCCGATGGCTGCCAACATCCAGTGGGATGTCTACGTCAACGACGAGGGCCGCACGCTGGTCCGCATGCTGTACAACGAGAAGGAAGCGGACTTCAAGCGCGCATGCGACCAGGCCAAGCTAACCCCGGTCAGCCATTTTTACGACTACGCCCGCTTGCGCGCCTGCTACCTTCCGAATTAACGCGGAATCAACCGCATCGGGCCTGGCTCACGTCCTGGCTTTTGTGGCGATCAATTGCCTCCAGCAGCGCCGGCATGTAGGTGCGGCTCGCGCGCAGCAGGCTGCCGTCGCGCAGGCGCAGCAAGGCGTCGCGATTGGTCAACGCTCGCAGTTCCTGGATCATGTCGATGCGAACTATAGCCGAACGGTGCACGCGTTGGAACCGCAGCGGATCGAGCTGCATGGCCAGCAGATGCAGGGGTTCCCGCACCAGATGCGTCTTGCCGCCCGCGTGCAGCGTCGCATAATCACCGTCCGCCTCGATGCGCTCGACATCGATAGCCCGCACGAGTACCGTGCGCGTCCCCGTTCGTATCGTGAACGTGTGTGTCCAGGGTACAGGCGCCGGCAAACGGACTTCTTCGTTCTTCCTGCGCCAGGGGAAGGCCCTTCTTGCGCGGTCCAAGGCCTCGTCGAAACGGTCGTCATCGACCGGCTTGAGCAAGTAGTCCAACGCCGCCAGGTCGAATGCCTGCAAGGCGAAGCTGTCATACGCCGTCACCAGGATCACCATGGGCCGGCCGTCCGCAGGCAGCGCGCGCAGCACTTCAAGCCCGCTTCGGCCTGGCATTTCGACATCCATGAAGACGAGGTCCGGACGCAACGCGGCCAGCCCCTGAACCGCGGTGTCGCCGTCTCCATACTCCGCCACCAGCTCGAAACCGGGCCTGTGCGCCAGCCGTGCCTTGAGCGCGAGCCGCGCCAGCGGCTCGTCGTCGACGATCGCGACGCTGATCGGGACCGGCATCATGCCGCCATCGGCCGCAGCGGCAGCGTCAGACGCACGTGGAAGCTGCGCTCACCGCGCCAGTCAGCGTCCAACCGGTGCTCCCCGCCGTACAGGTGGCGCAACCGCTCGGCCACATTGGCAAGGCCGATGCCGGCGCCGGTGGTCGCAGCCGACGCGGGCCGATGTCCATCGTTGAGCAGTTCGACCGCCAGGCTGGCGCCAGCACGCTCGACGCGGATGTCGAGCCGGCCCGCCGTCGCCAGCGGGGCGATGCCGTGACGGATCGCATTCTCGACCAGCGGCTGCAGCAGCAGGTACGGGACCGCCACGTCAAGCACGTCGGGGCCCGCCGTCATCGTCACCCGCAGACGCTCGCCGAGCCTTGCCTGCTCGATGCCGAGGTAGGCCTCGATCAATGCCAGTTCCTCGGCCAGCGCGTGTTCATGGCGGCCATCATGCACGAGGGTGGCGCGCAAAAAATCCGCCACGCGGCCGATCATGCGATTGGCCTCGCGATTATCGCCAGCGGCGACGAGCGCCGATATCGCATTCAGGGTATTAAAAAGGAAGTGCGGATTCACCTGCAGGCGCAGGGCGCGCAGCTCCGCGTCCCGCGCGTGCGCGAGGGCCTGCGCGAGGCGCAACCGGGTACGCTGCAGCGACAGGTAGTAGACCGCGACCGCATGCACGGCGCAGAACGCGATGAGCGCCAGCCAGCAGCCGTCCAGTCCCTGTACCAGGTGGGACCAGCGGTAGCCAGTCGCCAGCCCGAGCGCGATCGCAAGATGCTGCCCCGCCAGCGCATTCGCCACCGACATCGCGTAGCTTGCCGCCAGCAAGATCACCACTGTGGCCAGCAACGCGCTCTCACGGCGCCACAACTGGCGCTGCAGCCAGGCCAATGGCACGATCCACACCATGCAGGCGACGAAGTACAGCCCCCGGAAAGCGGCGGCGTAGCCATGCCCAAGCTCCGGCAGCCCGAGGATCGCCATGGAGGCGGCAACCGGCAGGGCGGCAAGGACGGCGACGAGTCTTGGTGCGGGTTCTTTCACGCTGGGTATCCGGGAGAGAGGAAAGCAGCGATTCTAGCGCGTCAGTCGCCTATCGAGTAAAGCATCGAGCTAATCTTCCAGCCATCCCCGGTCTGCACCATCTGCCAGCTTTCGCTCCCACGGTTGGTGACTTTTCCGTTGCCGAGGAAATCAAAGTTGAAGTAGACCGAGGCCACCGCGCCATTCGTTTCAATGCGAACGTCGTAGAAGCGCTCTTCGACCGGCCCGGTGGAAGTCTGGATGTAGTCCGCGAACTTTTTCCAGCTTGAGCGAACCACCTTGGGCGCCGCCGGGTTGTTCGCCTTGATCGATTTCCAGGTTGGGGTGTCGAGTACCGATAGCCAGCTGTCGTGGTCCGGCAGGAACAGGCCTCCCAGGGTTTTCCCGTCGTGGGCGATGATGGCGGACTGGAACTGCTGGACGACTTGGCGAATGGCGGCGACATCGACGTCATGTGCAGCGTCGGCCGCGCGCGCGGGCGCGGCGCACCAGGTGGCGATAATGAGGGCAAAAACAAAGGACGGCAGTTTGTGCATATAGTCTCCAATGTGAGTAAAAAGTCACGATAAGCGCCGGCGCCTCGCCGGTCGAGCCGATTGCGCCGGACCGTGCACGGGATGCGGCGAAGCGGTGCTGCCGCACCACCCACTGCCGAAAACACAACATCTGATTCAATTCGTTACGGGACTTCCGTTTTTATAGTGATAGACTTGGTAGGTCTTTTCATATCATGAGAGGCTTACCCCATGAACCAGATGACCAGGCGTCAGTTCCTTCGGGTGACTGGCGCGACCATCGCGGGTTCGAGCATCGCGCTTCTCGGCTTTGCGCCGGCATCGGCCCTGGCCGAAGTCCGGCAGTACAAGCTGGCGCGCAGCACCGAAACCCGCAACACCTGCCCCTACTGCTCCGTAGGCTGCGGGATCCTTATGTACGGCTTGGGCGACGGCGCCAAGAACGCCAAGGCCAGCATCATCCACATCGAGGGCGACGCCGACCACCCGGTCAACCGCGGCACGCTTTGCCCGAAAGGCGCGAGCCTGGTCGATTTCATCCACTCCGAAAACCGCCTGCTGGTGCCCGAGTACCGCGCACCCGGCGCGACCGAGTGGAGCAAAATCTCCTGGGACGACGCGCTGACCCGCATCGCCAAGTTGATGAAGGCCGATCGCGACGCCAATTTCATCGACAAGACGGCGGACGGCAAAACCGTCAACCGCTGGACCACCACCGGCATGCTGTGCGCGTCGGCGGGGACCAACGAGGTAGGTTACTTAACCCATAAAACCATGCGCAGTCTGGGCATGCTGGCATTCGACAATCAAGCGCGTGTATGACACGGTCCGACGGTGGCAGGTCTTGCCTCGACATTTGGACGTGGTGCGATGACGAATCACTGGGTAGACATCAAGAACGCTGATGTCATCCTGGTCATGGGCGGTAACGCAGCGGAAGCACACCCTTGCGGATTCAAATGGGTCACGGAAGCGAAGGCGCATCGCGGCGCGAAGCTGATCGTGGTCGACCCACGCTTTACCCGTACCGCTTCGGTGGCGGACTACTACGTCCCTACCCGCACCGGCGCGGACATCGTATTCCTGGGCGGGATCATCAACTACCTGCTCACGAACGACAAGATCCAGCACGAGTACGTCCGCAACTACACGGACATGCCCTTCATCGTCCGCGAGGACTTCGCCTTCAACGACGGCCTGTATTCGGGTTGGGACGACAAGGCGGGCAAGTACACGGACAAGAGCAGCTGGAACTACGAGATGGGCGACGACGGCTTTGCCAAGATCGATGCCACGCTCGAACACCCGCGCTGCGTGTATCAGCTGATGAAGAAGCACTACGCGCGCTACACGCCGGAGATGGTGGAGAAGGCTTGCGGCGTACCGCCCGAGAAGTTCCACAAGGTCGCCGAGATGCTGGCGTCGACCGCCGTTCCGGGCCGCGCCGCTACCATCCTGTATGCGCTGGGCTGGACGCAGCACTCCACCGGCGCGGAAACGCTGCGCACCGGCGCCATGGTGCAGCTCCTGCTGGGGAACATCGGCATCGCCGGCGGCGGCATGAACGCGCTGCGCGGCCACTCCAACATCCAGGGCCTGACGGACCTGGGGCTGCTGACCAATATGCTGCCCGGCTACCTGACGCTGCCCGGCGAGGCGGAGCAGGACTTCGAGGCCTACGCCGCCAAGCGCGCGCTGAAGCCTTTGCGTCCGAATCAGCTCAGCTACTACAGCAACGCCAAGAAGTTCCTGGTCAGCTTCATGAAGTGCTGGTGGGGCGACGCCGCCACGGAGGAGAACAACTACGCCTTCGACTACCTGCCCAAGCTGGACAAGCCGTACGACATGATGCAGGCCTTCGAGCTTATGCATCAAGGGAAAATGAACGGCTACATCTGCCAGGGCTTCAACATCCTGGCCTCGGCGCCGGACAAGCAGAAGATCACGGAAGCCTTGTCCAAGCTGAAGTTCCTCGTCGTGATGGACCCGCTCGCGGTGGAGACGGCGGAATTCTGGCGTCCCTTCGGCGAGTTCCACCAGGTCGATCCGACCAAGATCCAGACCGAGGTGTTCCGCCTGCCGACCACCTGCTTCGCCGAGGAACGCGGCTCGCTGGTGAGCTCCTCGCGCGTGCTGCAGTGGCACTGGCAAGGGGCCGACGGTCCTGGGCAGACCAAGAGCGA
Source organism: Duganella sp. BJB1802 (assembly GCF_013369445.1). Classification (NCBI taxonomy): domain Bacteria; kingdom Pseudomonadati; phylum Pseudomonadota; class Betaproteobacteria; order Burkholderiales; family Oxalobacteraceae; genus Duganella; species Duganella sp. BJB1802. Next base: position 6,396 of record NZ_JABWEF010000038.1, read on the forward strand.
TCTGGAGATCATGTCCGGCATCTTCCTGCGCATCAAAAAGATGTACCAGACCGACGGCGGCAAATTCCCCGACCCTATCGTCAACCTCACCTGGCCTTACGCCAAGCCATTCAGCCCAACGCCGGAGGAACTGGCGATGGAGTACAACGGCAAGGCGCTGAAGGAGCTTACCGATCCCAAGGACCCGACGAAAGTCATCCTGAAGAAGAACGAGCAGGTCTCCGGCTTCGCCCAGCTGCGCGACGACGGCAGCACGGCCTGCGGCTGCTGGATCTTCGCCGGCTGCTGGACCTCGGCCGGCAACCAGATGGGACGGCGCGACAACTCCGACCCGACCGGCATCGGCCAGACGCTGAACTGGGCCTGGGCCTGGCCGGCCAACCGCCGCATCCTGTACAACCGCGCCTCCTGCGACACCAAGGGCAAGCCGTGGGACCCCACGCGCAAGCTGGTGGGATGGAACGGCACCAACTGGGCCGGGGCCGACATCCCCGACTTCAAGGCGGACGAGCCGCCTGAAAACGGCATGGGGCCCTTCATCATGCTGGCCGAGGGCGTGGCCCGCTTCTTCTCGCGCGATGCGATGGCCGAGGGACCCTTCCCCGAGCACTACGAGCCGTTCGAAACGCCGGTCGGCCACAACCCGATGCACCCGACGAACGCGCGCGCCACCAGCAATCCTGTCGGCCGCATGTTCCCTGGCGACCGGGCCAAGCTGGGCAAGGTGGCCGAGTTCCCGCACGTGGCGACCAGCTACCGGCTGACGGAGCACTTCCACTACTGGACCAAGCACGCGCGCCTGAACGCCATTCTCCAGCCGGAGCAATTCGTCGAAATCGGCGAGGACCTGGGCAAGGAGATCGGCGTGGCGCATGGGGACCGCGTCAAGGTCAGCTCCAAGCGCGGGCACATCGTGGCCAAGGCCGTGGTGACCAAGCGTATCAAGGCGCTCATCATCGACGGCAAGAAGACCCACCAGGTCGGACTGCCGATCCACTTCGGGTTCAAGGGAGTCACCAAACCGGGCTACCTGATCAACACCCTCACGCCGACGGTTGGTGACGGCAATTCGCAGACACCGGAATTCAAGTCCTTCCTGGTGAAAGTGGAAAAAGCATGACGGCCCGAGGAGAATAACCATGGCACTACAATCCCTTGATATCAAGCGCATGTCGGCCACCACGGTGCAGGAACCGGTGGCGCGCACGCCCGTCACCGGCACCGTCGCCAAGTTGATCGACGTGTCGAAGTGCATAGGCTGCAAGGCCTGCCAGACCGCCTGCATGGAGTGGAACGACCTGCGCGACGACGTCGGCGAGACCACCGGCGTGTACGACAATCCGATTGACCTGTCGCCGCAATCGTGGACCGTGATGCGCTTCTCGGAACACGAAACCAACGACGGCAACCTTGAATGGCTGATACGCAAAGACGGCTGCATGCACTGCGAGGACCCGGGCTGCCTGAAGGCCTGCCCCTCGCCGGGTGCCATCGTCCAGTACACCAACGGCATCGTCGACTTCCATCAGGAGAACTGCATCGGCTGCGGCTACTGCGTGGCCGGCTGTCCGTTCGACGTGCCGCGCATCTCCAAGAAGGACGACCGCGCCTACAAGTGCACGCTCTGCTCGGACCGCGTGGCGGTGGGCCAGGAACCTGCCTGCGTCAAGACCTGCCCCACCGGCGCCATCGTCTTCGGCACCAAGGAGGACATGAAGGACCACGCCGCGGAGCGCATCGAGGACCTGAAGTCGCGCGGCTACGCCAACGCAGGCTTGTACGATCCAGCCGGCGTGGGCGGCACGCACGTGATGTATGTGCTGCACCATGCGGACCAGCCGGGCCTCTATCATGGCCTGAAGGCCAATCCGAGCATCAGCCCCATGGTCGGTCTGTGGAAGGGCCTGACCAAGCCATTGGCGCTGGCCGGCATCGCCGTCACGGCGCTGGCGGGCTGGTTCCACTACTCGCGCGTCGGGCCGAATGAGGTGAGCAAGGACGAGGAAGCCGAGGCGCTGCATGAAGCCAACCGTATCCGGGAGAGCGAAAAATGAGCACACCTGATCGCGACAAGGACGGCAACCCGCTGATCGAGCGCTATACGCCGAATGAGCGCAGCAACCACTGGATCACCGCCATCTGCTTCGTGCTGCTGGCGGTGTCCGGGCTGGCCATGTTCCATCCGGCGACCGCGTGGCTGGCGATGTTCCTGGGCGGAGGCCAGTGGACGCGCATCCTGCATCCGTTTATCGGACTGGTGATGTTCGTGTCGTTCGCGCTGCTGGTGGTGCGCTTCTGGCATCACAACCGGTTCGAGCCGGGCGATAAACAGTGGTTGGATCAAATCGGCGACGTGATCCACAAGCGGGAGGACAAGGTGCCCAAGGTGGGCCGCTACAACGCGGGGCAGAAGGTGCTGTTCTTCGTGCTGATCTTCTGCATGTGCGGCCTGCTGCTGTCGGGCGTGGTGATCTGGCGCGCCTACTTCGCGTTCTACTTCCCTATTGACCTCGTACGCTTCGCCGCGCTGCTGCACGCCTTCTGCGCGTTCGTGATCATCTGCTCCATCGTGATACACGTCTACGCGGGCTTGTGGGTGAAGGGTTCGATAGGCGCCATGGTGCGCGGCACTGTCACCTACGGGTGGGCGCGGAAGCATCACCCGCGCTGGTTTGAGGAGGTCGCGCGCAAATCACGTGATTGACCCGGCAGTTTAGGATTAGAATAGTTGGAGAGTCGGCGGCGCCGGCGCCGCCGG
>NZ_JABWEF010000039.1:0-8623 GCF_013369445.1 Duganella sp. BJB1802
GCCGCCGCTGTCGGCGACCAGCCGCATGCCCAGCACCAGCGCTTCGATTTCCTCCTGGCCGAACATCAGCGGCGGCAGCATGAAGCCGGGCCGCATCACGTAGCCGACGCCAGGTTCGCCTTCGATGGCGGCGCCCTGGGCCTGCAGGCTGGCGATGTCGCGGTACAGCGTGCGGATGCTGACGCCGGTTTCGGCGGCCAGCACATGGCCGCTCACGGGACGCCGATGGCTGCGCAGCACTTGCAACAGCGTGAGCAGGCGTTCGGAGCGGGACATGCGGGGATCGTGTCGGTGGTAGCTGCGGCGGGAGGCGCCGTCGCCGGCGCTCAGGCCAGCGCGTTGCGCATCAGGGTGCGCAGGTTGCAGTCGGCCTGCCAGCCGATGCGCTCCTCGCTGCTGGCGGCCAGCGCGGCCAGTTCGGTGTCGCTTTGCGCGGACTGGGCCAGCACCAGCCGGTGCGCCAGCCCGGCGTCCGGCAGCATGGTGCCGAAGAAGGCCACCAGTTCGTGGTGCTGGATCAGCAGGGTGGGGAAGTTGTCGACGTCAAGGTCGCCCACGACGTCGGCATGGTCCTCGATGTCGATCCAGACGAACAGCTTGTCCGGGTGGCGCCCGGCCACGTCCTCGAACGTGGCGCGGTAGGACGCGCAGGTGCCGCACCAGGCCGCGCACAGGCAGGCCACGATCCAGCGGTCGCCGGCCAGGGCGGCGGCGATCTCCTGGCGATTGTCGGAATTGAGGGTCAAACTGTGCATGGTATTGGTCGGCTAACGGCGGCCTCTGCGCCTAAGGGTCGTATTCTACATCCCCGCGCGGGGTCGCGCCTGCCAGCCCGGCAGGTTAAAATACGCCATGCCTATTATTCTTGCCATTGAAACCTCCTCCGAACTGGCCTCCGTCGCGCTGCTGCGCGGCGGGAGCGTCATCAGCCGCGTGTCCTCGGGTGTGCGTACCCATTCGCAATCGGTGCTGCCGATGATACAGGAACTGCTGGCCGAAGCCGGTATCGCCTTGAAAGACTGCGACGCCATCGCCTTCGGCTCCGGTCCCGGTTCGTTCACCGGCGTGCGTACCGCCTGCGGGATCGCGCAGGGCCTGGCCTTCGGCGGCAACCTGCCGGTGGTGCCGGTGGTCACGCTCGACGCGATGGCGCTGGCCTGCCATCAGCGGCACGGCGCCGCCGAGGTGCTGGCGGTGCTCGATGCGCGCATGGGCGAGGTGTACTGGGCGCAGTATCGCTTTGCGGACGGCGCGGCGCCGGTGCCGGTGCTGCCGCCCGCGCTGTCGGCGCCCGAGGCCGTGCGGCCCCAGGGCGCGCCGGTCGCTTGCGGCAATGGCTTGTCGGCCTATGCCGAGGCGTTTGCCGGCGGCGGCTTTGCCGAGGTGATGCCGCATGCGGAGCAGGTCGCGCAGCTGGCGGCCATCGCGCTGGCGGCCGGCCGGACGGTGACGGCGGCCGAGGCGCAGCCGCTGTATTTGCGGAACAAGATCGCCTACACCCAGGCCGAGCGGCGCGACATGGCGGCCGCCAAGGCTGCCGAGGGTGGCGCATGAAGCAGGCGTGGGATCTGGCGCGGCTCAACTACGAGCCGATGCGGCAGGCCGATTTGCCCGATGTGGTGGCGCTGGAGGAGAGCGTTTATCCGCATCCCTGGAGCCTGACCAACTTCGTCGATTCGCTCAACAGCAATTACGAGGCGTGGGTGCTGCGCGACCAGCAGGGCGATTTGCTGGGCTATTTCCTGCTGATGGCGATCGTCGACGAGGCGCATTTGCTCAACGTGGCGGTGTCGGCGGAGAGGCAGGGGCAGGGCCTGGGGCGCTTCCTGCTGAACCAGGCCGTGGCCTGCGCGCGCGGGCTGGGCATGGAGTCGGTGTTGCTGGAGGTGCGGCCATCGAACACGCGGGCGCTGGAGATTTATGAGCGCTACGGATTTAAACACATCGGTCGGCGCAAGGGCTATTACCCGGCCGCCAATCAGCAACGCGAGGACGCAATCGTTATGCGGTTCAGTTTATGATGGCCCGGAGCGCCGTGTTCCTCGATGAGATGGGCGTGGGCGTGCAATGGAAATTGCGCAATCCTCCCGTGGCCGGCGAACCTGTCGAGCAGGATGTGCAAGGCGAGGAGCCGATGCCGGTGATGGCTGAAGCGCCTCCTGCGCGCAGCGTCGAGCCGGCACCCGTGGCTGACGCGCCGCCGTCGCCAGCCCCAGCGCGGGAGCCCGAGCCTAGGCCCGCGATGGCCACCGCGCCATCGCCCGCACCGGCCGTCGCGGCATCATCCGCGCCGGACGCCATGCCATCGCCCGCACCGGCCGCCATGCCATCGCATGCGTCGGCCGCCGTGCCATTGGCCGCACCGGCCGCCGCGCCGAACGAGCCGACCGCCGCGTCCGGCGACGACTCCACCGCCTGGTTCGACGAAGCGCCCGCGCCAGCGCGCGCGGAGCCGGTCGGCGACGAGGCCGTCGCCGCCATGGACTGGGCCGAATTGAAAGCCGCCGTCGCCACCTGCACGCGCTGCAACCTGTGCGAGACGCGCCGCAACGCGGTGAACGGCCGCGGCGCCGCCAACGCCACATGGATGGCCATCGCCGCCGCGCCGACCCGTCTGGACGAGAAGGAAAACCAGTCCATCGCCGGCGAAGCGGGGCAACTGCTGGACAACATGCTGAAGGCCATCGCGCTCAAGCCGGAGCAGGACGTCTACGTCACCCACCTGGTCAAATGCCGTCCCTCCGACGCCGACGGCGCCGATCGCGCACCAACTGGCGAGGAGCTGCTGGCCTGCCGTCCGTTCCTTGACCGCGAGCTGGCGCTGACCGGCGCGACGATGGCCATGACCTTCGGCCAGTACGCCGCCAAGGGGCTGATGATGGGACCGGCCGCGCGCGGCAAGGTGATGCGCTACGGCGCCGCCGAGCTGCCGGTGGTGGCCACCTACCACCCGGACGACCTGCTGCGCCGGCCGGAAGACAAGGCCAAGGCCTGGGGCGACCTGTGCCTGGCCAAGGCCGCCCGTGACTAGCCAGTCGCCCGCCGCGCCCGCGAGCCCGTCCTCATCCGGGGCGCTCGCCGGGCACGCGCCGGCGGACAGCTATCAACTCCGCTTCGAACAGCGCTGGGGGCACCTGACCCGCCCGCACGTGCGCGCGCTGGCCTGGCTGCTCGACGCGCCGGACCTGCTGGACCCTGCCTCGCCGCACTGGCAGGGCCGCATCGCCACGCTGGGCGCCATATCGCCGGAGACGGCAGCCTGGCTGGCCGCGCTGGAGCAGGACCCGATCCCGCTGGACGCCGCCCTGGGCCCCCGCCACTACTCGCGCCTGGGCCTGTACGCCGAAAAACTGATGGCCTTCTACTTCGCCGAGCACGGCCGGCTGGTCGCGCACGGCCTGCAGGTGCGCGCCAGCCGCAACGACACCGTCGGCGAATTCGACTTCCTGCTGCGCGACGGCGACGACCTGGTCCACCTGGAATTCGCCACCAAGTTCTACCTGCTCGACGCCAGCGACGCCGGCGCCGACTTCAACGGCCTGATCGGCCCCAACCTGGCCGACACGCTGGGCGCCAAGATGCGCAAGATCTTCGACAAGCAGCTGTCGCTGGCCAGCCACCCGGCCGCGCAGCCCTTGCTGCCGCAGCCGGTGGCGCGCGCGCAGGCGCTGGTCAAGGGCTGGCTGTTCTACCCGGGCGGCGAGGGCGCAGCGCCCATGCCGGGCATCTCGCAACCGCACTGCAACGGCTTCTGGATCACGCTGCAACAGGCCGCAGGCCTGCACGGCGACCGCTACGCCATCATGCCGCGCCTGCACTGGCTGGCGCCGTTGAAGACGCCGCTGGACTCCACCGCGATGAACAAGGACGAACTGCTGGCCGCGCTGCACGACCACATGGCGCAGGTATCCGCGCCGGTGATGGTGGCGGAGTTGGAACAGCAAGGGGAATGGCTGGTGGAGCGCAGCCGGGGCTTCGTGGTGCCCGACGATTGGCGCGCCCAAGCCGCGCAGCGCCGCCAGGACGGGGCGCTGCCGGCTTAGTGCAAGGTCAGTGTTTCAGCTCGCCGATCAGCGCGACCGAATCGAACTCGCGCTGGTTGGCCGCATGCTTGCGCATGATGAAGAACATGGTCCCGGCCAGGAACAGGCCGAACAGCACGATGATGACATCCAGGTTCAGGTGGCCGCGCAGCATCAGCGAGTACATGGCCAGCATGGTCAGGATGGACAGGTTCTCGTTGAAGTTCTGCACCGCGATCGAATGGCCGGCGCTCATCAGCACGTGGCCGCGATGCTGCAGCAGCGCGTTCATCGGCACCAGGAAGAAGCCACCCAGCAGGCCGACCAGGATCAGCAGCGGATAAGCCAGCGCCACCGATTTCACCAGGGTCATGCTCATGACGATGACGCCCATGGCGATGCCCATCGGGATCACGTTCAGCGACTTGCGCAGCGAGATGAAGCGCGCCGACAGCACCGCGCCCAGCGCCACGCCGATGGCGACCACGCCGACCAGGCTGGTCGACTGTTCATAGCTCAGCTTGAGGGTGCGGTTGGCCCACTCCAGCACGATGAATTGCAAGGTCTGCGCGGCGCCCCAGAACAGCGTGGTGACGGCCAGCGAAATCTGCCCCAGCTTGTCCTTCCACAGCAGGCCGTAGCAGTTGGCGAAGTCGGTGATCAGCTTGATCGGGTTGCGTTCCTGGTGGCCGTAGACGCAGCCGGTGTCCGGAATGCGGGTGTTGAACAGCGCCGCCAGCATGTAGATGCCGACCACCACGCACAGCGCCGCCTCGGGCGGGGTGTCGATACCGGTGTCAATCAGCGGGAAGTCCAGGCCCAGCAGGAAGGACGAGACCTGTCCACCGACCAGCTTGCCGCCCATGACGGTGCCGAAAATGATCGACATCACGGTCAAGCCTTCGACCCAGCCGTTGGCCGCGACGAGTTTCTCTGCGGGAAGTAATTCGGTCAGGATGCCATATTTGGCGGGCGAATATACGGCGGCGCCGAAGCCGACCAGCGCATACGCGAGCAGCGGATGAACGTGGGCGAAGATCAGCAGGCAGCCGGCAACCTTGATCAGGTTGGAGATGAACATGACCTTGCCTTTGGGCATGGAGTCGGCGAAAGCGCCGACAAATGCAGCCAACAGCACGTAAAACAGCGTAAAGGAGAGCTTCAGCAGTGGCGTGATCCACGCCGGGGACTTCATGGTGACTAGCAGGTCGATCGCGACAAAGAGCAGCGCATTGTCCGCCAATGACGAAAAGAACTGCGCTGCCATGATGGTATAGAAACCACGATTCATTCTGGGATGCCTGAAAACTTATCTGGCTTGCTTTATACCATGCTTTGATCGTATCCCCAAGAATTGAGCCATGCGGATCGGCCGCCGCACGGTAAAATACGGCCTTCGCCATTTTGCTCACATTGCTTATGTCCAGGCCTATCGCTGCAACCATCCACGTCGACTCCATGAAGCACAACCTGGCCTGCGCCAAGGCCCAGGCGCCGGGCGCCAAGGCCTGGGGCGTGGTCAAGGCCAACGGCTACGGCCACGGACTGGAGCGGGCGATGCGCGGCTTCGCCGACGCCGACGGGCTGGCGCTGGTCGAGGTCGACTACGCCGTGCGGCTGCGCGAACTGGGCTGGAAAAAGCCCATCCTGCTTTTGGAGGGTTTCTTCGGTCCGGCGGACCTGAACACCATGGCCGGCTACGACCTGCAGGCCGCCGTCCATTGCAACGAGCAACTGGCGTGGCTGGAGGCGGCGCAAGCCGGACTGGCGGCGCGCGGCATCAAATTTGACCTGCATCTGAAAATGAACAGCGGCATGAACCGGCTCGGCTTCATGCCGGACGTCTACGCCGCCGCCCACGCGCGCCTGAGCGCCATGGCCTGTGTGCGCAGCATCACCATGATCACCCACTTCGCCAACGCCGACGACGCCGAGCATCCATTGCTGCCGATCGCCGAGCAGGTGCGCCGCTTCGAGCTGGGCACGGCCGGGCTGGCGGGCGCGCGCAGCCTGTCCAATTCGGCCGGCGTGCTGATGCACCAGCAAACCCTGCGCAACGACTGGATCCGTCCCGGCATCATGCTGTACGGCGGCTCGCCGGGCGGCGCCACGGCGGCATCGTTCGGCCTGGAGCCGACCATGACGCTGACCAGCGAGATCATCGGCATCCAGCACATCGTGGCCGGCGACGTGGTCGGCTACGGCAGCCGCTTCCAGGCCGAGGGTCCGATGACCATCGGCGTGGTGGCCTGCGGCTATGCGGACGGCTATCCGCGCAGCGCGCCGATGGGCACGCCGGCGCTGGTGGACGGCGTGCGTACCCGCCTGGTGGGTCGGGTGTCGATGGACATGTTGACCGTGGACCTGACCGGCCTGCCGTCGGCGCGCGTGGGCAGCAAGGTCACGCTGTGGGGCCGCGGCATGCCGATCGACGAGGTGGCCGAGGCGGCCGGCACCATCGGCTATGAGCTGATGTGCGCGCTGGCGCAGCGCGTGCCGGTGCAGGAAGGCTGAGCGGATGGCCAAGGCTAAGACCAACTACACCTGCAGCGAGTGCGGCGGCACGGCCACCAAGTGGACCGGACAGTGCGCCTCCTGCCAGCAGTGGAACACGATGGTGGAGACCGTCATCGAGACGGGCGGCAACAACCGTTACTCGCAGCCGCAGCACTTGTCGCTGGCGCAGACCGCGCCGGTGCTGTCGCTGGCCGACATCGACGCCATCGACGTGCCGCGCTTCGGCACCGGCATCGAGGAGTTCGACCGTGTGCTGGGCGGCGGACTGGTGGCGGGCGGCGTGGTGCTGATCGGCGGCGATCCGGGCATCGGCAAGTCGACCCTGCTGTTGCAGGCGCTGGCCAATGTGTCGCACCTGAAAAAAGTCCTGTACGTCAGCGGCGAGGAATCCGGCGCGCAGATCGCGCTGCGCGCCAAGCGGCTCAACATCGACGCCCGCGACCTCAAGCTGCAGGCCGAGATCCAGCTGGAGAAAATCCTCGGTACGCTGGCCGACCTGAAGCCGGAAGTGGCGGTCATCGACTCGATCCAGACCGTGTACTCGGACGCGCTCAGTTCCGCGCCCGGTTCGGTGGCGCAGGTGCGCGAATGCGCGGCGCAACTGACGCGCATGGCCAAGCAGACCGGCGTCACCATCATCCTGGTCGGCCACGTGACCAAGGAGGGCGCGCTGGCCGGCCCGCGCGTGCTGGAGCACATCGTCGACACGGTGCTGTACTTCGAGGGCGACAACCATTCCAGCTTCCGCCTGGTGCGGGCGATTAAGAACCGTTTCGGCGCGGTCAACGAGCTGGGCGTGTTCGCCATGACGGAGAAGGGCTTGAAGGGCGTGTCGAATCCGTCGGCGCTGTTCCTGTCCCAGCATGACAACCAGGTGCCGGGTTCCTGCGTGATGGTGACGCAGGAGGGCACGCGTCCCTTGCTGGTCGAAATCCAGGCGCTGGTGGACGCCAGCCACCTGCCTAACGCGCGCCGGCTGTCGGTCGGTCTGGAGCAGAATAGGCTGGCGATGCTGCTGGCCGTGCTGCACCGGCACGCCGGCATCGCGGCCTTCGACCAGGACGTGTTCATCAACGCGGTGGGCGGCGTGAAGATCACCGAGCCGGCGGCCGACCTGGCGGTGCTGCTGGCGATTAATTCGTCGATGCGCAGCAAGCCGCTGCCGCGCGGCTTCGTGGTGTTCGGCGAGGTCGGGCTGGCCGGCGAGATCCGTCCGGCGCCGCGCGGGCAGGAGCGCCTGCGCGAGGCGGCCAAGCTGGGCTTCTCGACGGCGATGATCCCGACCGCCAACGCGCCCAAGCAGCCGATCGAGGGCATGACCATCATCGCGGTCGATCGCATCGACGATGCCTTCAATAAGCTGCGCGAAATCCAATAACGTTGTATTGTTACGTGTTGTAATTGGTAATACTGAATAATTAGTAACTGAATACGTACAAAGGAACAGGATAGTGTCAGTTGATCAAAGGTCGGTCGCGCGCAAGATCGTGCGGGCCAAGGCGGTGGTGGCGATGGACGGCATGCCGCCGATGCAGGGGCGCACCATCGACATCAGCGCCCATGGGTTGTCGCTTAACTTCGAGCATAAGCTGGAGGCCGGGCACATGGGACAGTTGTCGTTCGAGCTGTTCATCGACGGCAAGGCGCAGGTGCTCACTTGCCGGTCCAAAGTCACGTATTGCATCTTCAGCGGCGATCATTTCAAGATCGGCTTCCAGTTCCTTAACATGGATTCCATCACCACCAGCGCCGTCAACAAGTTCCTGCGCTAGGTCCGACGTAGCGTGCTCTCGGGCGGATCGGGCGCTGCGCCTGCACTTGTTCGAGCGCGTGCGCCAGCCAGCCGACGCAACGGCCCAGCGCGAACAGGATGAAGGGCGCGTCGTCCGGCAGTTCATGGGCGGTGGCCAGCGCGGTCAGCGCGAAATCAATATTCGGCAATTCCCCCGCCTGCGCTTCGGCCGCGGCGGCGAGGGCCGCGTGCGGCTGCAATTCCGGCAATAACTTCAGCAGGGCGCGGGCGCGCGGGTCGCCTTCCGCGTAGAGCTTGTGGCCGAAGGCGGGCAGCGGGCGGCCGCTGGCCA